>JAGNOB010000301.1 GCA_017990305.1 Leucobacter sp. | reverse complement strand
CAATCATGTACCTGTGCGTCATTCTCGGATGGTTCCCTGCCTCCGGCTACGTGCCGGTGCTCGATAACCCGATCACCGGCCTGTATTACCTGACGCTACCGGCGATCATCCTCGGAATCAGCCTGGCAGCGGTCATCATGCGCCAGACACGCGCATCGATGATCGAATCCATGGGCTCCGATTACGTGCGCACCGCACGCGCAAAGGGACTCGGGCGCTTCCGCATCCTCTTCCGCTACGGCCTGCGCAACTCCCTCATCGTCGTGATGACAATCGTCGGGCTGCAGCTCGGCGGGCTCATCTCCGGTGCGGTCGTCACCGAGCGCATCTTCGGGCTGCCAGGCTTCGGCAAGCTCACCCTCGACGCTGTCTTCACGCGCGACTACCCGGTCATCCAGGCCGTCGTGCTCGTCGTCACGCTCGCGTATATTCTCATCAACCTTGCCGTGGACGTGCTCTACTCGGTGATTAACCCCCGCATCCGCGTGGGAGGGAGAAAATAATGTCTTCGAAATCCCCGCTCACCAGCACCGGGCAGGCGGTCCAGCCAAACACGGCTGCGATCGCTGTCGGCTCGGGCCTCGGGTCCGACCGCGGCCGCCTGTGGCGGTCGCTCCGCCGCAACCCGCTCGGCCTCGCCGGCGGTGTGCTGCTCCTCATCGTGTTGCTCGTCGCGCTATTCGCGCCGCTCCTCGCGCCGTACGACCCGGCAGAGGTGCACTTCGACACCCCATTCCAGGTGCCGGGAACCGTTGGCTTCGCCCTCGGCACCGACGACCTCGGCCGCGACATCCTCTCGCGGATCCTCTACGGCACCCAGGCCTCGGTGCAGGTCGGGCTGCTCTCGGTGCTGCTCGCCGTGGTTATCGGCGCGCCGCTCGGCCTGCTCGCGGGCTACTGGCGCTGGCTCGACGCCATCGTCTCGCGCCTCACCGACGTGATGCTCGCCTTCCCCTTCCTCATCATCGCCGTCGGCCTCGCTGCCATCAACGGGGCGAGCCTCGGCAACGCTGCTGTCGCCCTCGGTATCGCGCAGATCCCCACGATGATCCGCGTGGTTCGCGCCGAGACGTTCCGGGTGAAGGAGCTCGACTACGTGCTCAGCGCGCAGGCGATGAGCGCGGGCCCCACCCGGATCCTTGGCGGACACGTGCTGCCGAACATTGCCTCAGCGATCATCGTGCAGGCCACCGTCATCATTCCCGTCGCCGTTATCGGTGAGGCGATCCTCTCCTTCCTCGGGCTCGGCATCCAGCCTCCGGGGTCGAGCCTCGGGATCATGCTCTCCGACGCGCAGCAGTACATCTTCCGCGCGCCGAGCGCGGCCGTGTTCCCCGGACTCGCGATCATGGTGATCTGCCTGGCCTTCAACCTGTTCGGAGACGCACTCCGTGACGCGCTCGACCCGTCGAGCGCAAGAAAGTGACCCCCATGTCTTTCACACCCCCAGCTGATTTCACCACGCGCCCCACGCTTGAGGGCTCCTTCGGCATGAGCGCATCAACGCACTGGCTCGCAACCGCCAGCGCGCAGGCCGTGCTCGAGCGCGGCGGCAACGCCTTCGACGCCGCCGTCGCCGGCGCGTTCGTGCTGCACGTCGTCGAGCCGCACCTCAACGGCCCAGGCGGCGACATGACCGGCATCTTCCACGCCGCTGGCGCGCCTGCGCCGCGCGTGCTCATGGGCCAGGGCCACGCGCCCGCCGGGGCAACCGCCGAGCACTACCTCGGTGAGGGCCTCGAGCTTGTGCCCGGTTCGGGCGCACTCGCTGCTGCGGTGCCGGCCGCCGTTGACGCCTGGCTGCTCTTGCTCGCCGAGCAGGGCACATGGGAGCTCGCCGACGTTCTCGAGTTTGCGATCGGCTACGCACGCGACGGCCACGCAGCACTCGCCAGGGTGAGCACGACGATCGAGAGCGTGCGCGAGCTGTTCCTCGAACACTGGCCGACCTCTGCCGAGCTCTGGCTCACCGGCGGCAAGGCCCCGGCTCCGGGGCAGATCATCACCAACGAGGCGTACGCACGCACGCTCGACAGGCTCGTCGCGGCCGGTGCGGAGTTGCCCGCTGGCGCCGACCGCGTCGACCGCATCGAGGCCGCGCGGCACGCCTGGTCCGACGGCTTCGTCGCAGACGCCGCCGCCGACTTCGTGCTCGGCGCGCACAGGCACTCGTCTGGCACGGACCACGCGGGCGTGATCACCCGCGACGACTTTGCAGGCTTCCGCGCGAGCACCGAAGACGCGGTGACGATCGAGTTCCGCGGCGTCACGATCGCGAAGACCGGGGCGTGGGGCCAGGGCCCAGCGCTGCTCCAGACCCTCCAGATCCTCGCAGGCTTCGCCGACACCGAGATCGACCCGTCCACCGCAGACGGCGCGCACCGCATCATCGAGGCGCAGAAGCTCGCCTATGCGGATCGCGAGGCGTACTACGGCGACCACGATGTGCCGCTCGACGTGCTGCTGTCCGAGGAGTATGCGGCCGAGCGGCGCGCGCTCATCGGCGAGCGTGCCTCCGCCGAGTTCCGGCCGGGCGTCATCGATGGCCACACGCCGTTCTTGCCGCCGCTGCGCACCGAGTACCGCCCGCCTGCGCTCGCAGTGGGCGAGTCGATCGCTGGCGTCGGGGAGCCAACCGTGTCGAAGGCAGGCGTCACCAAGGGTGACACCTGTCACATCGACGTCGTTGACCGCTGGGGCAACATGGTCTCGGCAACGCCATCGGGCGGCTGGCTGCAGTCCTCGCCCGTCATCCCCGAGCTCGGGTTCTGCCTGGGCTCACGCCTGCAAATGACCTGGCTCGAGCAGGGGGCACCGTCGACGCTCACCCCTGGCAAGCGCCCCCGCACGACGCTGACGCCGACGCTCGTGCTACGCGACGGCGAACCGGTGCTCGCGCTCGGTTCGCCCGGAGGAGACCAGCAGGATCAGTGGCAGCTGCTCTTCCTGCTGCGCGTGCTCGTCGGCGGCTACACGCAGCAGCAGGCCATCGATGCGCCAGCGCTGCACACGACCTCGGTTCCCGAGTCGTTCTGGCCGCGCACCTGGACGCCGGCGGGTGTCGTTGTCGAGGATCGCCTCGGCGACGACGTCATCGCCGATCTCGAAGCCCGCGGGCACCGAATCACCCGCGCGGGAGACTGGGCGCTTGGTCGCCTCTCCAGCGTCGGACGCAACCCCCAGACCGGCGCGCTCTCGGCCGCCGCCAACCCGCGAGGAGCGCAGGGCTATGCAGCAGGACGCTAACGACACCGGGATCGGCGTAGCAGCCGGATCCGCTCCACTCATCTCCGTGCGCGGGCTCAAGGTCGGCTTCACGACCGATTCGGGCGAGACCCAGGTGCTGCACGAGGTTGACCTCGACATCAGGCAGGGCGAGCGCGTCGCGATTGTCGGCGAATCGGGCTCGGGGAAGTCCACGGTCGCGGCCGCGATCATGGGGCTGCTTGCGGCGAATGGCCGGGTCACCGGCGGGTCGATCACGCTGCGGGGCCGCGAGCTCACAGGCGCAACCGAGCGCGAGCTGCGGAGCATCCGCGGTGCGCAGATCGGCCTGGTGCCGCAGGATCCGATGTCGAACCTGAACCCGACGATGAAGGTCGGCGCGCAGATCGCCGACACGATCCGCGCGC
>JAGNOB010000300.1 GCA_017990305.1 Leucobacter sp. | reverse complement strand
GACCGGCTCTTCACGAAGGCCAACGCTGTCTGGGTTAGGCGCGGAACTCCGCGATCTTGCCAGCGAGCTTCTCAAGCTGCTCCGCAACGCGCACCGAGGCGGTTCCACCGGCTCCGACGCGCGAATTCACCGACCCCTCGATGGTGAGCACTCCGCGAACCTCTGGGGTGAGGTGTTCGGAGACGCTCGCGAGCTGCTCATCACTCGGCTCGTGAAGCTCGAGCCCGCGCTCCTCACAGAACCGTACGAGCTCACCCGAGATCTCGTGGGCGTCACGGAAGATCACTCCCTGCTTCACGAGCCACTCTGCGACGTCGGTCGCGAGCGAGAAGCCCTGCGGCGCGAGCTCGGCCATGCGGGCCGTATCGAAGCGCATCGTCGCGACCATGCCTGTGAATGCGGGAAGTAGCACCTCGAGCTGCTCGACCGAGTCGAAGACAGGCTCCTTGTCCTCCTGCAGATCGCGGTTGTACGCGAGCGGCATCGCCTTCAGCGTCGCGAGCAGGCCAGTGAGGTTACCGATGAGCCGGCCAGACTTGCCTCGCGCGAGCTCGGCGATGTCAGGGTTCTTCTTCTGCGGCATAATGCTCGAGCCCGTGGAGTAGCCGTCGTGCAGGCGAACGAAACCGAGCTCCTTCGTGTTCCAGAAGATGATTTCCTCGCTGAGACGCGAGAGGTCGATGCCGATCTGCGCGGTGATGAACGCGAACTCGGCGACGACGTCGCGCGCTGCGGTGCCATCGATCGAGTTCTCGAGCGGCTCGCCAAGGCCGAGCTCCGCGGCGACGAGCCGGGGATCAAGCCCGAGCGACGAGCCTGCGAGTGCACCGCCGCCGTAGGGCGAGGCGCTCGCGCGCTGCTTCCAGTCACGCAGGCGCTCGAGATCGCGAACGATCGGCCACGCGTGTGCGCCAAGATGATGGGCGAGGAGTACTGGCTGCGCGTGCTGCAGGTGAGTGCGTCCGGGGAGGATCGCTCCCTCGTTTGCGACGGCCTGCGCGTGCAGCGCCTCGAGCAGGTCGACGAGCATGTCCCCGATGACCGCAGCGTGATCGAGCAGGTACATGCGCACGAGCGTCGCGATCTGGTCGTTCCGGCTGCGGCCAGCGCGGAGCTTGCCGCCGAGCTGCACGCCCGTGATCTCGATGAGCCCGCGCTCGAGCGCGGAGTGCACATCCTCGTCGGCCTCGGCGGCGACGAAGCGGCCGTCAGCGACTCGCGCCGACAGCTCGTCGAGCGATGCTCGCATCTCGGTCAGCTCATCGGCCGTGAGATACCCGGCTGCGGCGAGCGCGCTCGCGTGCGCCTTCGAGCCGAGGATGTCGTACTGCGCGAGCACCCAGTCGAACTGGGTCGACTTGCTGAGCTTCAACAGCTCGGGCGACGGCCCGCTTGCGAAGCGGCCGCCCCACAGGGCACCGTCCTCTGCCGCGCGGTTTCCCTGCTCCGCCCCGGGGCGTACTTCCTCAGTCACTTGCTCTCCTTCAACAGCCATGCCATCAGCGCCTTCTGGGCGTGCAGCCGGTTCTCGGCCTCATCCCAGACAACGCTCTGATCCCCGTCGATAACCTCGGGGGCAACTTCGTATTCGCGGTAAGCGGGCAGGCAGTGCAGGAAGATCGCGTCTTCCTTCGCCTGCGCCATGAGCTCGCCGGTGACCCGGTACGAGCCGAAAGTCTTAATGCGCTCGGCCTTCTCGGCCTCCTGCCCCATCGACACCCACGTGTCGGTGATCACGGCGTCTGCACCGGTGACCGCCGCGATCGGATCGGTGAGCACGGTGACGCTGCCGCCGGTCTCGGCCGCGATCCGCTGTGCGTCAGCGATGATGTCTTCGCGCGGGTGGAAGCCCTCGGGCCCTGCCACACGGATGTGCATGCCCGCGGTCGCGAACCCGAGCAGGTAGGAGTGCCCCATGTTGTTTGCGGCGTCACCGAGGTAGGTCGCGGTGAGACCCGCGAGCTCGCCCTTCTGCTCGCGGATCGTCTGCAGGTCAGCGAGAATCTGGCAGGGATGGAAATCATCGGACAGCGAGTTGATCACCGGTACTGTGGCGTGCTCAGCCATCTCTTCGAGCCCCGCGTGAGCGTGGGTGCGCCACACGATGAGCGACACCATGCGCGAGAGCACCTTGGCGGTGTCGGAGATCGACTCCTTCGCCCCGAGCTGGGCCTCCCCCGGGTTCACGATGATTGGGTTTCCGCCGAGATCGGAGACACCGGCGGCGAAGCTAAAGCGGGTGCGCGTAGAGGTCTTGTCGAAGAGCACCGCGACGGACTGGGGCCCCGCCAGGGGTCGCTCCACGAATCGGTCTCGCTTCATGTGCGCAGCCAGGTCGAGCACCTCGCGCTGTTCCGCGGGCGTCAGGTCGTCGTCTCTTAGGAAGTGCCTCATCACCCAGCCAGCTTACTCGCCCGCACACTGTGGCAGAATCTTGGCCATGTCACTTCCCCGCCTGGTCGCATTCGATCTCGACGACACGTTGGCCCCCTCGAAGTCCGCCGTTCCGCAGCGCATGCTCGACGCTTTCGCTGACCTGCTCGAACGCACCACCGTCGCCGTGATTTCGGGCGGGAACTTCGAGCAGTTCGAAGCACAGCTCATCTCACAGCTCGACTCGGCAGCTGCTGTCTCCGAGGAGTCACTCGAACGGCTCCATCTGCTTCCCACCTGCGGCACCCGCTACGAGCGCCGCGAGGCCGGCGCCTGGCACACCGTGTACCGCGAGCAGCTCACGCAGGACGAACGTGACACCGCGCTCAATGTGCTCCGCGAGGAGGCCGTGCGACTCGACCTCTGGGAGGCTGACCCGTGGGGGGAGATCCTCGAGGACCGCGGCTCCCAGATCACCTTCTCCGCGCTCGGCCAGCGAGCGCCCGTGGACGCAAAGCATGCGTGGGATGCCGCCGGCACGAAGAAGAACGCCCTCCGCGCCGCGGTCGCCGCACGGCTGCCAGAACTCGAGGTTCGCAGCGGCGGATCCACCTCCGTGGACATTACTCGCCGAGGAATCGACAAGGCCTACGGGATGCGCAAGCTCGAGGCACACACCGGGATTCCGCTGTCGGACATGCTCTTCGTTGGTGACCGGCTCGACCCAGACGGAAACGACTACCCGGTAAAGGCCATGGGCGTTACGTCTCACGCCGTCAAGGGTTGGGAAGACACCGCGGAGTTTGTCGAGCAGCTGCTCTCCTCATAGGCACAGCACGACGCTCGCAGCGTCACCGTAGCCCCGGATGACACGAGAGCTATGCCCGGTCCGCAGGATCTCGGCATAGCTCTCGTCGTTTGCGAGTGGTCGGCGCTCTCAGCCTCACGCTGCAGGCGCGGCCCACATACACCGAGTGCCCCGCCGGCTGGCAGGGCACTCAGTCAAGCTAGCGGGCTCAGCCCACGTGCACTCAAGCTTCGACGGCTGCGGCCTCGGCAGGTGCGGGTGCATCAAGTGCGAGATCGAGCACGCGGGTCGTACGCTCGAGCGACGCCTTCGCCGCATCGGGGCGACCGTTGAGTCCCTCGCCGAGTGCGGGCACCTGCTCCTTGAAGACCTTCTCCCACTTCGACGAGTATTCGTCGGGGAAGCAGGTCTTCAGCACACCGAGCATCGCGTGCACCGCGGTCGAGGCACCGGGCGAAGCGCCGAGCAGGCCAG
>JAGNOB010000299.1 GCA_017990305.1 Leucobacter sp. | reverse complement strand
GAGCAGCACGAGTCGTCGTGGCGGATGCCCAAGATTGTGCACCTTCGCGACGGTCTCTTGCCCCCGATAGCAGCCCTTCGTGAGGTGTACCGCACTGCGCAGCCAGTCGAACTCGTGCGGGATCGATCGCTCGTCGACGTCGCCCACCCGCGACGGTCGCCACGCCCGGATCTCGAGCGCGTCGAGCGACATCAGGCCGGCCGGGGTTGCGGCTCGTGAGACCTTGCGAAGCTCGGTGCGCGGAAACACGAAGTGCACGGCGCTCCAGTCGGCTCCTGCGTGCTCTCCGTGCGCGTACTGCGTACCGCCGCGAGCAACCGCCGCCCAGGGGTCAGCCCACTCGACGACGGGCTCCAGCGCGCGGAGGGCCGCGGTCGCGGTGCCGCCCTCGAAAGCGAGGACCGCAGCGTAGTCGGCTGAGACATCGGCAACTTCGACGCGGAGCGCGAACCGCATCCGGTTGAGAAACACCGTGAGGGGCTCAGCGGAGCCCTCGTCCACGAGCAGCCAGGTCGTCTCGCCATCGTCAACGACACGCATCGCGTGCTGGATGCGGCCGTTCGGGTCGAGCAGCAGCGATTCCGTCGAAACGCCGGGTTCGAGGCCCAGCAGGTGTTGACTCGTCATCGAGTTCAACCAGCTCAGGCGGTCGGCACCGCTGACAGTGACGATGCCGCGATGCGACAGGTCGACCGCTGCGTTGCCGGCGTCGAGCGCGCGCTGTTCAGCGACGGGCGAGCCGTAGTGGAGCGCGACGGTTTCTCCGACCGCCCCCGGAAGTGTGAGGAACGGGCTCGACATCAGGGGACTCGCGACTAGCGCTGACCCTTGAAGAGATTGTAGATAACGGTGCCAGACACCCAGGCGATCGCGACACCCGCGAGACCGAGGAGTCCGAGGAAGAAGAGTTCAAGAGCCATAAGCATGGCTCCAGTCTAGCAAGGTCGGAGCGCGAACTAGCGGATGAGCATTCCGACGACGTCAATCACGGCAATCACGACGACCGATCCGGCGATGCTGAACGACAGTCTGCTGATGAATCCCTCGCGCTGGGCGGTGCCGAGCTGCAGCGCAAACGTCACCAGCGTTGACACTCCGACGGCGAGCGTAAGCCACTGGAACCGGGCTTCCTCGACGAAGATGCTGACGAGCACACCGAACACTGCGGCGACACCCCACGCGATGATGAGCCGCGGCAGGTGCCATGACACCCGGGCGGCTTCCCCCGTTTCGTTTGCACTCATTCCCTCATCTTCCCACACTGCTGCTGCCGCTGTCCGAGTAAGATAATTCCCTATCGAAGTGGGGAGGCCGGTCATGGAGCTACTCCTCCTTACCGCGGTCGATTTATCGCGCGCGACTCAGCGCGGCCCCGCCGGCGTAGACATGCCGACGCCGCTGCCCTCGCTCGATGTGCTTCCGCACGCTGTGTCGGTGGCCGACATCGCTGCGCCGCTGCAGGCAGCCCTCGCCTACGAGAAAACGCCGCACCGTGTCGGGGCGATCCTGCTCGACGGATCACGCGACCCGCGAGCTGCGCGCACGGCAGCGCTCGCTCTCTCAGGCCGCACTGCGCTCCCGCGGGTTGCGATTCTCGGCGACGCGACGCTCGCCGCGCTCACCCGCGAATGGGACATTGCCGATTTCCTGACGCCAGATGCGAGCCCCGCTGAGATTGACACGAGGCTCAGGCTCCTCGGTTCGGCAAGCGCGGAGCCCGGTGACTCCGTCGTTGCAAGCGCCGTCGAGGTATCGGGTGTCGAGATAGATGAGTCAAACTTTGTCGCTACTGTGCACGGACGCACCCTCGATCTCACCTATAAAGAGTTCGAACTCTTACACTTCCTTGCTCTTCACCCTGCGAGGGTGTTCACTCGGGAGCAGCTGCTCTCCGAGGTCTGGGGTACTGATTATTTCGGCGGCGCGCGCACCGTGGATGTGCATGTTCGCCGGTTGCGCGCAAAACTCGGAGAACACGAGTGGCTGATCAGCACGGTGCGCGGGGTCGGATACGGCTTCGCGCGGGGTCGCCAGGGATAGGAGCAGGGATGCAGGCAGGCAACATTGTCGCGGTCGAGGGGACAGTTGAGCTCGCACAGCCGATCATCGATCGTGCCGCGCGAACCGACGGCTCCTCCCCAGTCTCCGACCAGGCGCTGCTCGCTGCGGCCCAGGGCCAGCGGCAACTGCTGCTGTTCACTGAGGGCGGCGACACGCCCGTCGCGGTGGGTGTACTCGGTCAGGGCGAGCTCGACCTCGTTGTGGATCCGCCAGTACGCGGCCGTGGCGTCGGCACGACCGCACTGCACTCGCTCCTCGAACGCTCTGGGCCGGATGCGGATCTGCTCGCGTGGGCTCACGGAGAGAACCCCGCGGCGACGGCGCTCCTCAGCGGTGCGAAGTTTCGGCCGGTGCGATCGCTGTTCCGTATGGCACTCGATCCCGCGCTACTCCCCACCGCGACCACTGACCCCGCATCGGTTGCTTTCCCTGCTGGCTTCGACCTACGCACCTTCGACGCGGAGCTGCCAGCCGACGCGAGCGCCTGGGTTGCAGTGAACGCTCGCGCCTTCGCAGACCACCCCGAACAGGGCAGGGTGACACTCGCTGACTTTGCGCTGATGCGCGCGGAGCCCTGGTTCGATCCTTCCGATCTCTTCCTGCTCAGCGACCCGGAGGGCGACGGCCTCGCGGGCTTCACCTGGGTGAAAACACTCCACGACGGCGACGCCACCGAGACAGAACTGTACGCGATTGGGGTCGACCCGGCCCACGCTGGGCACGGGCTCGGGCGGGCGCTCCTCGACGTCACGCTCGCTCGCATGGCCCAGCACGCCCCCGCACGAGTCACGCTGTATGTCGACGGTGAGAATGAGCGGGCCGTGCGCATGTACGAGGCCGCAGGGTTCACGATCGACACCCGCAGCACACAGTGGCGAGGCCCAGCCCGCCCCCAGGTGTCAGAATAGAGCTATGAGCGAAGAGACCCGCGAGATCGCCCTCGTCGACGACGGGGCCCTCCCCGCCGATCGGTACATCGACCGTGAACTCAGTTGGCTCGCGTTCAACCAACGCGTGCTCGAACTCGCGGAGGACCCGACGGTTCCCCTGCTTGAACGAGCGAACTTTCTCGCGATCTTCGCGACAAACCTTGACGAGTTCTTCATGGTGCGCGTTGCAGGTCTGAAGCGACGTATCCTCACCGGCCTCGCGGTTCCGACGAACGTTGGCCGCGCCCCCACCGAGGTGCTCGCCGAGATCAACCGCACCGCTTCCGAACTGCAGCTCAGGCATGCGCGCTGCTTCGCCGAACAGGTGAAGCCGCAGCTCGCTGAGGCAGGCGTGCACATCGTCGAGTGGGAGGCCCTCGACGATGCCGATCGCGAGATCCTCACCGACTACTACGAGCAGCGCATCTACCCGGTACTCATGCCACTCGCGGTGGATCCGGCGCACCCTTTCCCGTACATCTCTGGGCGCGCACTCAACCTCTCGATCCGGGTACACAACCCGAACACGGACAAGGTCGAGTTCGCGCGCTTGAAGGTGCCGCAGATGATTCCGCGCTACGTGCGGGTAGACCGCCGCGAGTCCGACGACAACGTGCGCTTCATCGCGCTCGAGGAGCTCATTGCGAACCAGCTCGATGGTCTCTTCCC
>JAGNOB010000019.1 GCA_017990305.1 Leucobacter sp. | reverse complement strand
CCCGCATCGCTCCAACCTTGGAACGCTGCGATGAGTACGCGCGGCGCGAGGTCAGGTCCTGTCGAATTATTCACGCCCTCCAGACTATCTCCCACGCCCGAGAGCGAGTACCGGTGAGCCGTAAGCGCTGAGGAGGCCCGGTCTTCCCGAAAGCTCCCGGTAAGATCGTTGGAATGACGAGCGCTTTGATTCCCGCCGCCGCGCTGTGGGACATGGATGGCACCATCATCGACTCAGAGCCGATGTGGATCCGTGCGGAGATCGCGATGCTTTCCCGCTACGGTCTGAGCTTCCCCGAAGGGCTTGAGACTCAGCTTGTTGGTTTGGGGCTCACCGCTGCTGCGAAGCATTTCCAGGAAATGGGTGTTCCGCTCTCTGTCGACGAGATCATCGGCGAGTGGACCGAGGCACTCATAGTCGGCCTCGCCACGGAGCGGCCCCGGTGGATGCCGGGTGCGCTTGAACTGCTTGCGGAGTTTCGGAAACGGGGGGTGCCGAACGTCCTCGTGACAATGTCGGTGCGCCGCATCGCAGATGCGGTCGTTGCTTTGCTCCCCGAGGGGACCTTCGCAGCGATCATCGCCGGCGATGAAGTCGAGCACGAGAAGCCGCACCCAGATCCCTACCTGCGAGGCGCGGCCGCGGCGGGCGTCGCTGCACGAGACTGCATCGCATTCGAAGACTCGCGTCCCGGTGCTGAAGCAGCAATGGCGGCCGGCTGTGTCGTCATCGCGACACCCGGGCTCGTGCCACTCGAGGATGCTGCCGCACACGAAGTGCGCGAGTCCCTCACGGGCCTGACCGTGTCCGCAGTCGCTGAGTTTTTCGCTCAGCATCGCACACATTCTGCAACAGTCGGGGCGAGCGCCACGACCCTCGCGACCGAGGAGAACACTGAGACTATGAACGAACACGACGCACCAGAGCAGCCAGCACGCGAGCAGCCTGGAACACAGCACGCCGGAGCCGAGGAGGCAGCCGCGCTTCCTACGCCCGCGTTGCGTGGACCGTTCCGGCTGGGCGACCGCGTGCAGCTCACGGGCCCGAAAGGGCGCATGAACACGATCACGCTCGAGGCTGGGGCCGAGTTCCACAGCCACAAGGGCATGATCCGCCACGAGGACATCGTCGGTATTCCTGATGCGTCCGTCATCGAGAACAACAGCGGCGAGGAGTACCTCGCGCTGCGCCCGCTGCTCTCCGACTTCGTGATGTCGATGCCGCGCGGCGCTGCCATCGTCTATCCGAAGGACGCCGCCCAGATCGTCTCGCTGGCCGACATCTTTCCTGGCGCGAGGGTCGTCGAGGCTGGCGTCGGGTCCGGGGCGCTGTCACTGCACTTGCTTCGTGCGGTGGGCCCTGAGGGGGAAGTCCACTCGTTTGAACGTCGCGACGAATTCGCGGAGATTGCGCGTGCGAACGCCCGCGCTTATGCAGGGGAAGACCCTGCCAACTGGACCGTGCGGGTCGGGGATCTGCAGGAGGAGCTCCCGAATGCACTCGAAGCCGGGTCAGTAGATCGGGTCGTGCTCGACATGCTCGCCCCCTGGGAGTGCGTCGACGTCACCGCCAACGCGCTCGCACCGGGCGGCGTTGTGATTTGCTACGTGGCGACGGTGACCCAACTGTCTCGTACGGTTGAGGAACTCCGCCGCTCTGGCCTGTTCACTCATCCGCAGGCATCGGAGACCATGGTTCGCGGCTGGCATGTTGAAGGGCTCGCCGTGCGCCCGGACCATCGCATGGTCGGGCACACCGGCTTTCTCGTGACCGCGCGAAAACTCGCTCCTGGCACGCAGCTGCCCAGCCTAAAACGACGCGCGTCGAAGAGCGACTTTTCCGAGGCCGACATGGGCAACTGGCTCCCGGATATGGGCCCAGATGCTGATCCCGAGGCGTGGAGCGAGGAAAGCGTTGGCCAGCGCGTCAAGAGCGACAAGATCCTCCGCAAGAAGGCTCGCGAGGCACAGCGCATTGCAGATCACCGCGCCGGAATTGACCTGCCCGCTGAGGGCAGCACTTCTGCGTCTCCCAACCACGCGGGCGACTAACGCCCGAACCCCAGCGGACACCCGGTAGGATGGGCAGGTTCGCATTCGACGCACTCGAGAGGTGTTCCATGCTTCGTCGCATCGCCCCGGCGGTTCTTACTGTCGCTGTCTCCGCCGCAGTCCTTACTGGCTGCAGTTCGACTGACGCCGTTGAGGTGGAACGCGGTGACTGCACCGCGACGCTTGGCGCCGGAGCACTTAGCGACAGCGTTGTGGTGCTTGGTGGGTTCGGCACCGAGCCAGAGGTATCCATCCCGACCGAAACCGAGGTCTCGGTCTCGCAGCGATCGATCGTCGATAGTTCCGGAGTCACCGCCGGCGCGAAGGTGGCGGCGAACGACACCGTTGCGTCTGTGAACTTCGCGTTCTACGATCAGGGATCGGGCGAGAAGCTCTTCGCGAGCTCCGGGTTCGGCGGCGCCGCAGACACCAATGAGTTCTTCAAGCTCGCGGCAGACACGATGAACCCGCTCAGCGCGGCCATCGAGTGCGCTGCGCCGGGTGAGCGCGTGGTACTCGCGATGAGTCCCGAGGACGCACTGCCCATGCGCCAGCAGGTCGGTGGCACCCCTGACTCAGCGCTGGTTGCGGTCATGGATGTCGAGGATGTCTCCGGCTTCAAGGCTTCCGGTCGTGAGAAGGGACTCCCGAACGGATTCCCAGCGGTTGTCACCGATGAGACTGGGCAGCCCGGGCTCGTACTTCCTCCGCGTGAAGCACCGGTCGGGATGACGACAGCCGTCCGCGTCGCAGGCGAGGGGGAGGACGTGTCTGCAGAGGGACGCCTGCTCGTGCAGATGCTCGCTGTGGCTTGGGACGGCTCAATCCTCACGAACACCTGGACTGAGGGCGGCCCGGTGCTACTCGTCGGCGAGACTGAGTCCGCTGCGCAGGGGCTCGCATTCCGCGCGGAGCTGACCGGCAAGCCGGTTGGATCGCAGGTTGTCATTACTGAAGGCGGCGACGAGGCCCGGGTGATTGTGCTCGATATCCTCGCGGCGGGATAGTACGGGGCTGTCGTGGCCCGGTCTCAGATTCCGAGCGAAGAACGCGTTTTCAGTCTCGTCCTCGCGCTGGTCGCGAGTTCAGGGGGACTGACCAAGCACGAGCTGTTGTCGTCCGTATACGGGTATGCGGAGCGCTACCGTCAGGGGACACAGCCAGCCTCACTCGAGCGTCAATTCGAGCGGGACAAGGAACAGCTGCGGCAGCTCGGGATCCCGGTCGAAACGATCGATTCGCCAGGCGAGCCAGGCAACAACCAGCTCGCGCGATACCGCATCTCGAAGTCCGCCCTGCAGGTTCCGACGGGGCTGACGTTCACCGATCGCGAGCTCATGATGTTGCGCATGGCGGTGCTGGCCTGGCGCGAGGGCAGCCTCACTGATGACGCAAGGCGCGCCGCAATCAAGCTGGAATCCCTTGGCGGGGGGCGGGATCCGCTCAGCCTCGGTGTCAGCGCAGGGTTCGGCACCTCAGAGCCCTCTGCGCCGGCGCTGCTTGCCGCCATTGAGGCTGGGCAGGTGACAGAGTTTGCCTACCAGCTACCGCAGCGCGATGTCCCACTTCGGCGACGTGTGTACCCGCTGCAATTGCATCGGTTTGAGGGGCGATGGCACCTGATCGCCTACGATCTGGATCGCGATGCGACTCGCGTCTTTCTTCTCGCGCGAATCTCGGGCCAGGTTGTCGCGCGCGATGCGCGCGCGGCTGAGCCTGAACGGCCGCGCGATGCGGCGGCCCTCGTCGAGGGCGCCGTTGCCGAACTACTGCAGATCCAACGCAACACTCAGGTGCAGCTTCGGGTGCAGCCCGGATCGCGCGCCGATGCGAGGTTCTCCCGAGAGGCGAGCGTCATCCGCGCCGACGATGGCGCTCGGGTTCTGCGATTTGGCACCGTTGACTTGCACGAACTCGCTGCCTTGATCGCGGGCTACGGGGCGGAAGCAATTGTTCTTGATCCGCCCGTGCTGCGTGACGCGGTGATCGCGTTGCTGCGTTCCGTCGACATCGCACACGGCGGCTTCCCGGCTGCCGCCGAAAGGGAGGGGGAGTGATGTCCCGTCAGATGTTAGCGAGCGACAGGGTACTGCTGCTGCTGTCGCTGGTTCCCTACCTTCGCGAACACGGCCCCACGCCAATCGCTGAACTTGCCCGCACGTTCGATGCGGATCCGCGAATGCTCCGCAATCTCATCGGGTTCCTTGGGACAGCAGGCATTCCAGGCGAGACGCTCGCCTATCAGCACAACGACCTGTTCGACATCGACTGGGACGCCTTCGAAGAGCACGACATTGTCTCGCTCACTCAGACCGTCGCCGTCGACGAGACTCCGAGGTTTACTGGGGTGGAGACCGCCGCTCTGCTGGCAGGGCTCGCCGCTCTTCGGCCGCTACTCACCACCGAAGATGCGCGGCTTGCGAGCGCGCTCGGGGAGCGGCTCGGAGCGATGATGGGCACAGCCGATCTGCCGGCTGTTGTGGTGTCACAGGAAGACCCGCAGGGTGACCTTGCGACGCTCGTTCGTGCCATTGAAGAGGCGCGGGCTGTGCGCTTCAACTACCGTGATGCGTCAGGCAATGTCAGCACCCGCACGGTACACCCACGCTCACTCGACGAACGTGAGGGCACCTGGTACCTGCACGGCTTCAACGTGGAGCGTGATGCACAGCGCACCTTCAGCGTGCCGCAACTCAGTGATCTCACTGTGCTTGAAGAGATCGTCAGTGTCGTGGGTACTGCGCAGCCGGGAGGCGACGCGAGTGCAGCTAGCCGGGGCGAGGGCGACGCAGGTGGGCGAGACAGCAGCGAGATCCTCGCATTTGTCCCCACGCGTTTGCTCGGCGCAATCCGAGGCTTCGCCCCCGAACAGGTGGTCGGCGGAGACATCGCTGCGCCACCGGGAACGGCGCTCGTTCGTATTGATGCCTGGCATTCCGGAGCGGCGGTCAGGCTCGCCCAGCACGGGCCAGGGGAGATTGAGATCGTTGCCCCGCCAGCAGCCCGCGCCGCGGTGAGTGCATGGGCGGAGGCCGCGCTCGCTGCGTACGGCGAGTAACGACGATCTTCGCAGCGGGAAAACGGTACACTGTCGCCATGGCGAAAGAGGGGCGCGAGACGCGCAACCGGCAGGGGCGAATGAGTCTCGGGGAGCACCTCGTCGAACTCCGAAAGCGCCTTATTATCGCCGCGCTCGGGCTCGTCTTGGGTCTCGTCGGTGGGTTTTTCCTTGTTGATCCCGTCTGGGAGATGCTGCGCAAGCCGATCAATGATCTGAAGTTGCAGGGCCGAGAAGCTGTCCTCACCTACAGTGCGATCACTGAGGGCTTCGATCTTCGCATCCAGATTGCATTGTTTATCGCGGTCATCATCACCGCCCCGATCTGGTTGTACCAAATCTGGGCGTTCCTTGCGCCTGGCCTGACCCGCAAGGAGAAGCTTTACGGAGTTGGGTTCCTCGGTGCAGCGGTACCCCTTTTCCTCGCTGGGATCTTCGCAGCGTGGATGGTGCTGCCGAACATCGTGCGTCTCATGGCGACCTTCCAGCCCAGTGAGGATGCCTTCTTCTTACAAGCGCGGCTCTACGTCGATTTCGCGGTGAAGCTGATGCTTGCCGTCGGAGTTGGCTTCGTGATGCCAGTCGTGCTCGTGATGCTGAACTTCGTCGGCATCATCCGAGGCAAGACGATCCTCAAGAGTTGGCGCGTCGCGATTCTCATCATCGTGTTGTTTGCGGCGCTCACCACCCCGGCGGCAGACCTGTGGAGCATGTTCCTTCTCGCGGTTCCGATGGTTGTGCTGTACTTCATCGCCGTCGGCATCGCCCTGATCCACGACCGTCGCCTCGACAAACGCCGGGCGAAGGAGTTTGAGGAGTACGGGATCGACATGAGCGAGCCGAACCTCAGCGACCTCGACGACGAGGATCCCTCGTCCTCCTCGACAACCAAGCCTCGAAAGGCGAGCCAAGACTCGTGAATGACGCACCCTCCTTGCCAGACGCGGGAGTAGCAGCGCCCAACGCCTCCCCGGGCGATACCGCACTCGCGCACTTTGAGTCGCGCCTTGAGTATCCGCTCGACCCGTTCCAACGCAATGCCTGCGAGCGGCTCGAAGCAGGACGAAGCGTGCTCGTCGCCGCACCGACAGGATCTGGAAAGACGACGGTCGCGGAGTTCGCGGTGTACCTTGCCAGGCGCGAGCGCAACGCGAAGATCTTCTATACGACGCCCATTAAGGCACTCTCGAACCAAAAGTTTCACGAGCTTTGCGCTGAATACGGCGAGGAGGAGGTCGGGCTCCTCACTGGCGACGTGAACCTCCGTGGTGACGCCCCGATTGTGGTCATGACCACCGAGGTGCTCCGCAACATGATCTATGCGGATTCGAAGACGCTCGATGATCTCGCGTTCGTGGTACTCGACGAGGTGCACTTCCTTGGCGATCGCTTCCGCGGGGCGGTGTGGGAAGAGATCATTCTGCACCTTCCGAGAACGGTCCGACTTGTGTCACTGTCGGCCACAGTCTCAAACGCCGAGGAATTCGGCGACTGGATGCACGCGGTCCGCGGTGAGACCGATGTCGTGCTCTCTGAACACCGGCCGGTGCCGCTCTACCAGCACGTGCTCACCTCGAAGGCGCTCATGCCCCTGTTCGTTGACCGTGAGGGCGAGCTGGCCCGGGCGGGGAAGGTCAACCCGGAGCTTTGGATGCTGGGTGGTCGCGGACGCGGCGGTCGGGGAGGTCGCGACGGCGGCCGCGACCGTGGCCGTTCCCGCGGTGGCCAGCCGCAACGCCGAACCAGACGGATCTCCCGTGGTGATATCGCACGCGCGCTCGACGAAACGCAGTTGCTCCCGGCCATCGTGTTCATTTTCAGTCGTAACGGCTGCGATCAGGCCGTGCGGCAGTGCATGTTCGAAGGGATCACTCTTACGACGCGTGAGGAACGCGAGGAGATCCGGCGCGTCGCCTTCAAGTTGGTGGACAGCCTGAGCGAAGAGGATCGTCGGGTGCTCGAAACTCGCGAGTGGATCGCCGGTCTCGAGCGCGGCGTTGCCGCTCATCACGCCGGGCTGCTCCCCGCCTTCAAAGCTGTCGTTGAAGAGCTGTTCCAGCGCCGGCTCGTAAAACTCGTGTTCGCCACGGAAACGCTCGCGCTTGGCATCAATATGCCGGCGCGTGCCGTCGTTATCGAACGGCTGGATAAATTCAACGGCGAGCAGCGGGTGCCGCTCACCTCCGGTGAGTTCACGCAGCTGACGGGCCGCGCCGGGCGACGGGGCATCGACGTCGAGGGTCACTCGGTCGTGGTGTGGAGCGACGCCGTAGACGTCGAGGAACTCTCTCAGCTTGCCGGGACGCGTTCGTTCCCGGTGAAGTCGACGTTTAGGCCGACCGCAAACATGGCGGTCAATCTGTTGCAGCGCTTGAGCTACGAGCAGGCTCGGGACACCCTTGAACTCTCATTTGCGCAGTTCCAGGCGGACCGTGCGGTAGTGGATCAGGCGCGCGAACTACAGTCCGCGCAGTCTTCACTCAAGGGCTACGAACAGGCGGCGGCCCGCGCACACGGGTCAGACAAGAAACGTTGGGAGGATCGTGCCAGGAAGCTGCGACGGCAGCTTGAACGTGGCCGCCGACAGGTCGCAAACCGCACCGGTACGATCGCCCGCACGTTCGAGCGCGTTGTTGAGGAATTGCTTGAGCTCGGCTACCTGTCAGGGGATACGCGTGATGGCGGACTCGACGTAGCGCCCTATGGCGAAGTGCTGCGACGCATTTACGGCGAGCGCGACCTGCTGGTCGCCGAGTGCCTGCGGCTCGACCTGTGGCGTGGGCTCGATGCGAATGGGCTCGCCGCGATGTGCTGCGCGCTGAGCTATGAGCCGCGGCGCGACGATGAAGCGGTGGATCGCGGGCCGGGCGGCAAGTTCGGCCAGGCTTTTGACCGAGTGCTTGACCGCTGGGTTGTCCTCGATGATCTTGCGGAACACTACCGATTGCCGCGTGCTGACATGCCGCACGCAGGGCTCGCCGCGACTATGTACGACTGGTCAAAGGGCGCGACCCTTGAGCGTGTGCTCGAATCAAGCGGGCTTGGTGCTGGTGACTTTGTTCGCTGGACGAAACAAACAATTGACCTCCTCGACCAGGTATCGCAGGCCTGCGATGTGGGGATCGGGCACCAGGGGCTGAGTGAAGACGCTGTCCGCCTTGGTGTGCTTGGTGCGCTGGCGCGCGACGCGAAGCGATCTATCCGTCGTGGAATCGTGGAGGCTTCGAGCTCCTCATGACGACCGAAGTCCTCGATTCAGTGCAACCGATGTCCCGCCGGGTCACGGGCAGACTTCGATGGTGGATCGCGGTGCCTGCCGCGGCTGTTGGCGGTCTGTTGCTCGACGTCGCGAACCCGGGCGCCGCGGTCTGGCCGCTGGTGTTTCCCGCTGTGTTCCTCATCATCGCGAGCTGGTGGCAGCAGTCGATCCGAGTCGCGATGCTTGCTGGCGTCGCCGCTGGTGCGACCTTTTGGATGACTCACCTGAGCTGGCTGACGCTCTACCTTGGCCCTGTACCGTGGCTTGGGCTTTCCGCGGTGATGATCGCATGGTTCGTGCTGCAGGGCGCCGCGACCGCGGCCGCGACCCGTGGGCTCGCTGTGCTGTGTCGGCGCACTGTGACGCTCCCGACGTACGTGCCGCGGCTGCTGCTGCCACTCGGGCAGGCGCTCGTGGTGGCGGGCATTTGGGTGATGCGTGAGGGTGTCCAAGGCAACTGGCCGTATGACGGTTTCGCCTGGGCGCGCATCGCACACGTCTTCGCGGCGAGCCCACTTGGGGCCCTTGTCTCGTGGCTCGGCTTCGCCGGTCTGAGCGGCCTGATCGTGTTTGCGATTGCTGTGATCGTTGCGTTTATCGCTCAGCCCCGTGCGGGGGGTGGCCTCCGGGGGCGGGCAACATCCGGAACGGCTGCGGCGCTCATCGCAGCTGTCGCCGTGTTTGGGCTCGCGTTCGTGCCGCCAGCCGGGTTGGAGCAGACCGGCACCCTCCGCGTTGCGGCGGTGCAGGGCAACTCGAAGTCGGGCATCTTTGACAACCGCGAGGCGGGCGACGTCTACGCCGATCACGTGACCGGCACGGAGGAGCTCCTTGAAGAGTTGGAGGCGACCGGCGATCGCGTCGACGTGATCGTGTGGCCCGAGAACTCGGCCGAGTTTGCCCTCACCGACAACCCGTTGCGCGCGCGGGAGGTGGCGCTGCTTTCTCGGCGTGCCGAGGCCCCAATAGTCGTCGGTACGATCCTCGCCAATGAGGACGGTACCTACACGAACAGCTCTGTCGTCTGGGGGCCAGAGGGACTTGAAGCGTCGCAGGCCGGCAACCGCTACGATAAGCGCTACCCGGTGCCCTTCGCAGAGTACATGCCGAACCGTAGTTTCTTCCGTGCCCTCGCGCCTGAGCTAGTCGACCTTGTCCAGCTTGAGTACGAGCACGGCGAGTTTGCCCCGGTGCACGGTGTCCAGGCCCTCGGCCGCGAGGTCGTTGCGGGCGTCGCCATTTGTTTCGACATCATCTTCGACGACCGGGCGAGGCAGATGGTCGACAACGGCGCGGAAGTTATCTTTGCGCCGACGAACAACGCTGACTTCGGGCGGACAGACGAGAGCGTGCAGCAGCTGCAAATTGCGCGGCTTCGAGCTATCGAGACGGGCCGGGCCCTCGTGAATATTTCGACAGTCGGAACGAGCCGAATCATCGCGCCAGACGGACGGAACATTGACGGCCTCGAGGCATTCACGCGGGGCTCGATGGTTGCGGACGTTCCACTCGTCACGGGGGAGACCCCGGCGCTTCGCTTCGGAACGCTGATCTCAACGCTCTGGATGGTCGTCGGCGGTGCCGGGGTGATTGTGGGCAGCGCTACGCTCGTACGCCGCAGGTACGCCCGCGCCAGCTAGCCCGGGAGAGCGCGACTACTTCGCCGTGCCGCGGCGCGCGCGGAGTAGCTTCAGCCGCTCGTCGAGCAGCTCCTCAAGTTCCTCGCGGGAGCGACGCTCGATGAGCATGTCCCAAGGCGTGCGCTGCGCGGACTCCTTCGCTTCGAGTTCGGCTCGCGCGGTGCGACCGGCCTCGTCGTCGAGGAAGCCGATTTCGCCGCTGCGCTGATCCGTCCACTCGGGCGGTGGCTCGGCGTCGGCGTCGAACGTGACAGCAAAACTCACGCCCTTGTCGGTAATGTACTCGACTGTGCGGCGCGGCGATAGCTCAACGCCAGCCTCACCTTGCAGGCTCGTCGAGCCAATTCTGGACCCTTTAAGTGTTCGATCGGCCAATGAAGCCTCCCTCGCCTTCGGCGGTACATCTTCGCGCCATCTGGGTTGGCACTGCCGCCGAGTTATTCGCAGCGTATCGCGAATCCCGTGCTGAGTACACCCCTGATTGCTCGGAGCGAACCTCTTGCGATGCCGCATCGGGCTTGCCGATATCGCGCGAGGCATACGGCCACGGCGTCGCTCGTGGACTACGCTGAGACCAGTTCAAACGCCCACCCACTCACACACTGAGGGAACCACACTGTGACTGAGACCGCTGCCACCCCAACGCTCGACGCCGGAAGCCTCGCAGGCCGTAGGGCCCTCGTTACCGGATCATCCCGTGGCGTTGGCGCCGATACCGTCCGCTATTTCGCAGAGGCGGGCGCCGACGTCGTTGTGAACTTCCGCAACAAGGCGCCGCGCGCGGAAAAGCTCGGTGCGCAGCTACGCGAGCTCGGTGTGCGCGCGCTCGTGCAGGGGGCAGACCTCACTGATGAGGCGTCGGTGCAGGGCATGATGTCCGAGATTAAGGCGGAATTCGGCGGGCTCGACATCCTCGTGCTCAATGCCTCTGGCGGCATGGAAACTGGCATGGCCGAGGACTACGCACTGCAGCTCAACCGCGACGCGCAGCTCCGGGTGCTTGACGCAGCGCTCCCGCTCATGGGCGAGGGGTCGCGTGTCGTCTTCGTGACGAGCCACCAGGCACACTTCATCCGCACGACCCCGACGATGCCCGAGTACGAAGCTGTGGCGCTGTCGAAGCGTGCTGGCGAGGACGCGTTGCGTGAGCGCATCCCCGCTCTCGCAGAGCGCGGCATCGGCTTCGTCGTCGTCTCAGGAGACATGATTGAGGGGACCGTCACCGCGACTCTGCTCAACCGCATGAACCCTGGCGCGCTCGAGGAGCGTCGTGAGCAGGCTGGCAAGCTGTACAACGTGGCAGAGTTCGCTGCAGAGGTCGCTCGCGCAGCCGTTGACGCGGTGCCCGCTGATAACACTCGCTTGGTCGGAGACGTGGCAAGCTTCGGCGCTTAGCTGCTCCCACGGGAGCCCGAGCTCCTGATGGTGGTGAGGATCCGCGCAGCCGCGACCTCACCACCAGGTGCGCTCTGCCGCAGCCTGTGTCCCGTAGCTGCGGCGCGCTCGCGTACCCGTCCGTCCGCGAGCATGCTGACGACGGTGGAGCGAAGGTCGCGCGCACCGCTACCGCGTGACAGTACCCTCGCCACTCCGGCTGCCTCAAGCGTGCGCCCGACATGCAATTGATCCGAGATCGGATTGATTGGAAGGGCAAGCAGCGGCACGCCATGTGCGAGTGCCTTGAGCGACGTCGAGTGGCCGCCGTGTCCGATGACGAGGTCCATTGTGGGGAGCAGCTCATCGTGCGGCACCCAGCCACGCACCTCAACATTCGGTGCGCCCCGTAAGTCGCCACCAAGGTCTACTCCGCCTGTTGTCACAACGGCGTCAACAGGGAGTGTTTCGAGTGCCGCGATAATGCGCCGGTACACGGGCAGCATGCCTGGCCAGTCGGTGGCGCTGAGCGCGACGAGCACGCGATTACGGGTTCCTCGCGCCAACGGGGCCGCTCCGGTTTCGGAGGACCCGACCCACGTGTAGTTTCGCAGTCCGGGGGAGGAGCTGCTCGGGTCGAGTTCCGCGTCGGTGAGCATGAGCCGGGTGGAAGCCGTGTCCCACAAACTGCGCGGCCGGAGGCCGAGGAGTCCGAGTGCACGACCGGCCGGGCCCCGTTCGAAGGTACGACTCCAGTAGCCGCCGAACGTGTGGAAGAGCAC
>JAGNOB010000298.1 GCA_017990305.1 Leucobacter sp. | reverse complement strand
TCGCTGAGACAAACGAGTGGACCGTGTCATGAGTGTTGACAGGCCACGCGCACGCACTATATCTTCAACTCGTAGATACCCATTGCAGGGCACCCACTATTTCCAAGACGAGGGAGTCTTCCGTGCGCACCACCCCGGCCCCTGACACATCGGCCGACGTCATCATCATTGGCGGCGGGCTCGCTGGGCTCAGCGCCGCAGACGGACTGCGCGACAGCGACCTCCGGGTCACGCTGCTCGAATCAGCGGATCGTCTCGGCGGTCGCACCTACGGACAGCACTGGGATGCCGCAGACCGCGCCGTCGACATGGGTGGCACGTGGCTTCTCCCCTCGTTCGCGCAGACCTTCGCGCTGCTAGCTGAGCTCGGCATCTCCACGGTCGAGTCCCCCGATGCTGTCCACTGGCTGACCCACTTCCGCCCTGGGCCAGCGGTGCAACGCGAGCTCACGACCACGCAGCTCGGCGAGCTCACAGCGGCGCTCGACAGCTTCGCGGAGATCACCGAAGCGGCAATGGAACCGCTCACCGCGGAGGCTGTATTCCAGGCAGCAGCGGCCACCGATTGGGCTCCGTCGCCACTCATCGAGGACTGGCAACGAGCCATGCAGCGCTACCTTGCCGGCGCCCCGCTCGACGCTGTCGACGCTGCTCACCTGCTCCTCGACGTTGCGGACATCGCCGACCCCGAGCACTACCACACGCAAATTTCTGGAACCACGCAGGCGCTCGTTGACGCGCTCGGCGCTCGCGTGACCGCGACCGTCGCGCTCGGCAAACGCGTCACGGCGGTTCGCCACGACCAAGGCGAGTTCCGTGTGGAGACCGGTGACGGCGGCGTGTACTCGGCAGCACGGGTCATCGTCGCAGCTCCGCTCAACTGCCTCGCAGACATCGAATTCGACGACCAGCTCCTCGGCAGCTTCGCCCCACTCATAGCGGACGGGCACGCCGGGGCATCGCACAAGGACTGGCTCGTCATCGACGGCATCCCCGCACACTTCCGAGTGTTCGCCTCTCACGGCCCCTACGGCTACTTTCGTTCTGAGGCGATCCTTGCAGACGGCGGCACGCTCTGCGTCGGCCTCACTCCGTCGGCAGAGCTTCCGCTCCCGACAGAGGCACTCGAACAGACGATCCGCGAGCACTATTTCCCTGGGGCCACAATCCGCGCCCGCCTCAGCCACGACTGGAACGCGGATCCGCACGCCCGCGGCACCTGGTTCGTGCCTCGGCCGGGACAGTACGCGGCGCTTCCCGAGCTCACAACCGGGCACCCGCAGCTGTGGATCGTCGGTGGCGACGTCGACGCGGCCTTCCCCGGCATGATCGAGGGCGCAGTGCTCAGCGGGCAACGCGCCGCAGCAGCAATCCACCAGCCACCCGCAGCAGAGAGGGCCACCCGATGACCAACACCCCCGAGCCTGGCTTCGCACTCACCGGCGCGCGCCTCATCACCAACACCGAGCTCCACGAGGGTGCGACCGCGCTGCTCATCGAACGCGGGCGCGTCACCGCGGTCGGCACAGACTCGGAAATAGCGGCTCTCGCCGAAGCCGCCGGGCTCACCGTGCGCGACGCCGGAGGCAGAACCGTCACGCCCGGCCTCTTCGACTCGCACACCCACCCGCACTGGGCCGTCGAAGTCACCCGCGGGGTGGATCTGGGTGGCCTCGGCAGCATCGACGAGCTCCAGCAGGCGGTCGCCGACTACGCCGCAACGCTCCCAGCGGACGCATGGGTACTCGCTTGGAATCTCGAATTCGAGCCGTTCGAAGGCTCCGGCGTGCACGGCAGCCTGTTCGACTCCGCAGTCGACGGCAGGCCCTTCGCTGCAATGTTCTACGATCTGCACTCAGGCCTCGCCAACGCCGCAGCCCTCGCCGCCGCAGGCATCACCTCGCCGCCGACATTCGACGATCTCTCCGAGGTCGTCACTGATGACGCGGGCGTGATGACCGGCGAACTGCGCGAGCCATCTGCCTACAAGCTCGTCTTCGACGCAGTGCCGCCCCGCTCGCACGACGCAGAGCGCGACGCGCTGCGCGACATGTTCCGCACGCTCGCCGCGGTCGGGCTCACCGGCGGCGCGATCATGGACGGCAAGCCACACACCGTGGACCTCGTCGAGGAGCTCGAAGCGCGCGGCGAGCTCGACCACCGCCTCGTGATTCACCACTGGCACGCAGTGAGCGACGACGACGCGGCGGTCGCCCGAGTCATCGCGCAGAAAGACCGGCAGGGCACGCTCTGGCAATCAGGCGCGATCAAGCTCTTCAGTGACGGCGTCATCGACACCGGCACCGCGTGGCTGCACCAGCCTGACTCGTGCGGCGACGGTAAGCACGCGTTCTGGCCCGAGTGGAACCGCTTTCGCGAGGTCGTGCGCGCCTACCACGACGCCGGCATGCTCATCGCGACGCACGCCGTCGGCGACTTCGCAGTGAACCGTGTGCTCGAGACCTACGCTGAGCTCCCCGAGCGCGCAGGGCTCCCAGCTCACTCGATCGAGCACCTCGAGGTGCTCTCGGACGCAGATCTCACCGCGCTGCGCGGCTCGGGCGTCACCGCTTCGATGCAGCCGCTCCACATGCAGTGGCGCGAGGGCGACAACAGCGACAACTGGGCGCAGCGCCTCGGCGAGCGCGCGGCAACCGGGTATCGGGTGCGCGACGTGCTCGAGACTGGCACCCGCGTCACGCTCGGCTCGGACTGGCCCGTCGCACACTACGACCCTCGCATCGGCATGGCCTGGGCACGCGGTCGCAGCACGCCAGGCGTGGCTGGCGCCCCCGTATTCGAGCCAGAGCAGCAGCTCACTGGCGAGGAGGCGCTCCTCGCGTACACGCTGTGGCCCGCGCAGGCCAGGGGCGTCGCGGATCGCGGCTTCCTCGCGCCAGGCGCTGTCGCCGACCTGACGGTGTGGGAGAGCGACCCAGTCGCTGCGACCCCCGACGAGCTCATCGAGCTCGGCGTCGCGGCGACTGTCGTCGACGGCCGCTTCGTGCACGATCGGCTCTAGCGGACCATTCCGTTCATTCGCCCCCACCGCAGGCTCACCTGCGGTGGGGGCGAATGAGGCGCCAGATTCGATGCGCGAAGACAGCTACTTCGCCAGCTGCCTCCGGGTGATCAGCACGGCCCCGGCGAGCACCGCGGCTCCTCCGAGCAGGGCGACCACCCCGGGCCAGCTCGCTCCGCTGGCTGCCAGCGGCTGCTCCGTGAGCTTGGGGGCGGGATCGCTCTTTTTGGCAGGCGACTCAGGCTGCCCGTCCTCGTCAGGCCCCGGCGTCACAGGCGGGGGCGTCTCCTCTGGCACGTTGACGAATTCCCCGAGATCAACGAACAGCGACTCCGCCGAGATCGTGAGTTCGGTCGTCGCGTCCGAGAGCACATACCCCGCCGGAGCAGAAGTCTCGGCGAGCACATATGTCCCCCAGCTCAGACCGGACACGCTCAGGCGGCCTGGGGTGGGATCTGCATCGTTCTCGCCGTTGTCGACGATCGTGATCGGGAGGCCGTTCTCGGGGGTCAGCGTCCACGCTGAGCCACTGAGCGGGGCGCCGGTCTCGTCGACCTTCGCCCAGCCGACCTCGCCACGTTCGCGCACGTTTTCGATGTCGCCGATGACGATTTGTAGCGACCCCGGCCCGATCGTGAACTCGTAGGTCGCAGCCG
>JAGNOB010000018.1 GCA_017990305.1 Leucobacter sp. | reverse complement strand
CGGGCAGACTATGGCCGCTCCCCAAGCCAGCCGCGACGAAATGCAGGAGAAACATGGCAACCGATTACGACGCCCCTCGTAAGAATGACGACGAAACAGCCGAGTCGATTGAAGCGCTCAAAGAGCGCGGCCCCTCAAAGGGCACGTCGTCACTTGACTCCGAGGATGCAGACAACCCGAGTTTTGATCTCGGGGGATCTGACCTTTCGGACGTCGAGCTTGACGTCGTTGTGCTCCCGCAGCAGGCGGATGAGTTCACGTGCGTGAGCTGCTTCCTGGTTCGACACCGTTCGCAGCGTTCACGCGACACCGATCTCGGCCCTATCTGCGTGGAGTGCGACGCCTAAATAGGCCTACGCGCCAGCCTTGAGTGCTTCAGCGAGCGCAAGAGGCTTTCGGCTCGTCACGATCCAGTGCGGAGTGGGATCGCTCTCATCCGTGATCTCGAGCTTCAGCCCGCGATGGATCCAACCACGCACCACCATGTAGTTTCGGGCGTCAGCTCCGGGGCCAATAGCGTCCCGGAGCGCGTCTGAACCAAGCGGAGTGATTTCGCCGACAAGGTCAACTGGAATACTTGCCCGACCGGCACGCAACATTCCGTCCCGCACTTCAATAACCGGGCTGAGCGCTACAAAGATGAGCGCCACCAGCAGATACATGCCGATTGCCACGGGAATCGCAACCTGCTTATTAATGGGCATCATGATGAGAGCGGTTGCGGGTATCAGTAGGAGCCAGGCGCCGAAGAATCCGAACCCGGGAAGCAGGCGCTCGCGGTAGCGAACTGCCGTTGTCTGTGCGGTCATACCCCCAGTATCTCGTAGTTCGACGTGAGAAGCTGTGTGAATAGACACGCGCCCCGCGTATCGCGATTCCACGCACGTTCGCGTTCTCATCCGATAGCCTGTGCTGGTGACTGACGTAGTACGTGTACCCATTGTTGCGGAGCAGATGCCGCAGTATGCCCATGCCGACGACGCGGGAGCAGATCTCCGCGCCGCAGAGGCCCGCACGATTGCACCAGGGCACCGCGCGCTCATAGGCACCGGTGTCGCGATTGCCCTGCCCGACGGGTATGCGGCCTTCGTGGTGCCCCGCAGCGGCCTCGCGGCAAAGCGGGGAATCACAGTCGTCAACTCGCCGGGCACGATCGATGCGGGCTACCGCGGTGAAATCAAGATCACGCTCTTGAACACCGACCTCGAGGAGCCCTTCGAGGTACAGGTCGGCGACCGCATCGCGCAGCTCATCGTTATGCCGGTGAGCAGAGCAGTATTCACGCCCGTCGACGAACTTCCGAGCGACAGCGTGCGCGGTGCAGCAGGATTCGGCTCGACCGGAGTCAGCGGCGCGGCCTGAGTCGCCCGCAGCGCAAGAATCAAGGAGACTAGGAACATGAGCGAGCAAGAGCTGAACGAAACCCCGTCGCCAGAGACTGCGGAGAACGCCGAGCAGGTAGACGTCGACATGGTTGACACTGCCAAGTCGGCCCCAGCCGACCGCGAGACCGCTGGCCCATTTGACTTCGCCGAGGTGCCCGCGATGCGCCCATACGTTGACCTTGGCGGCATCAAGATCGCGCCTCGAGAGGGGCTGCAGATGCGGCTTGAGGTGGACGAGCGGGCGCAGCGCGTGGTCGCGGTTTCCCTTGAGTACGCGGAGTCGCTGCTCCAGGTTCAGGCGTTCTCGGCCCCGAAGTCCAGCGGCATGTGGAACCAGATCCGACGCGACCTGACAACCCAGCTGGAATCGCAAGGCGCCGAGGTGAGCGAAGAGGCTGGTGTTCTCGGCCAGGAAATCGTCACGGCGACTCCGGTGCCAACGGAGCAGGGTGGGGGAACCCGCGCTGCGCGGTTCATCGGTGTCGACGGCCCACGATGGATCCTGCGTGGGATTCTCATGGGGAGGGCGGCTGTTGATGCCGCCGCGCGCGAGCAGCTCATCGACTTGTTCCGCGAAATCGTTGTCGTGCGTGGCGACCTGCCAATGCCTCCAGGCGATCTCCTGCCGCTGAAGGTCCCGGCAGGCGTGCAGCCGGGTGCACAGAACCCCGGCGCGACTGAGGCGTGAGTGCCGTGCGCCCCGACGAGCCAGCCGGCGAGCCCACCCCTCGCGAGCAGCCTGAGGGTGCGAGCCAATCGCGCCTCCCCGCGCTCAACGGAGGTATTGCGCGGGCCGTGCGAGCCGGTGCCGAAGGTGAGGATCTCTCCGCCGCCGGCGTTTTCGGGGCTATAGGTGGTGTGCGCGGCGTCATTGAGGCCATCGTTCCCAGCCTGCTTTTCGTCGTGCTCTTCGTCATCACGAAGGACGCCCGGCTCTCCGCTCTCGTGCCAGGGGGGCTTGCGCTACTCCTCGTGATTATGCGCCTCGTGCAGCGCGAAACGATTGTTTCAGCGCTCTCAGGGGTGTTGGGCGTCGGCATTGCCGTCATCATCACTCTGATCACCGGGCGCGGCGTCGACTACTTCCTCTCCGGGTTTGTCGTCAACATTGCATGGTCCGCCGGCCTCCTCATCTCCATTCTCGTAGGCTGGCCCGCGATTGGTCTGTTGATAGGCATGCTCAACGGCGACATGCGCGGCTGGCGTAAGCATTCGAAGACTCGGCGGACCGCGCTCTGGCTTACAGTTATGTGGCTCGGCCTGTTTGTCGCGCGCCTTGCCGTGCAGCTACCCATGTATTTGTCCGAACGCGTCGAAGCGCTCGGGGTGGCACGGATCGTGATGGGGGTGCCGCTGTTCGCGGCAATCATCGTGGTGACATGGTTCGTCGTCCGCCGCCTGCAATCTTCATCAGATGATTCGCCCGACAAAAAGGGCGTAATCTCGGGGGAGAACACCCCGTCAGGGCGACAGCGGCGAACGCCGTGAGGGTGTAGGATTTATCTTGACATCGAGAGACTTTGGAGGGACCTCATGGCATCGATCAATAGCTTCGGCTCACGCGACACGCTTGCAGTCGGAAACAAGAACTACGAAATCTTCAAGATTTCAGAAGTCGCTGGAAGCGAGCGACTCCCGTACAGCTTGAAAGTGCTGCTCGAAAACTTGCTCCGCACAGAAGACGGCGCAAACGTTACGACCAAGCACATCGAGGCGCTTGGTAACTGGGATCCGTCAGCTGAGCCTGATACCGAGATCCAGTTCAGCCCGGCACGCGTCATCATGCAGGACTTCACCGGCGTTCCCTGCATCGTCGACCTTGCCACCATGCGCGAGGCAGTGACCGACCTCGGCGGCGATCCCGCGAAGATCAACCCGCTTGCGCCCGCAGAGCTCGTCATCGACCACTCGGTGATCTCGGACTCTTACGGCAACAAGGAGGCGTTCGCTAAGAACGTCGCCATGGAGTACGAGCGTAACGGGGAGCGCTACCAGTTCCTCCGCTGGGGCCAGGGCGCGTTCGACGACTTCAAGGTTGTTCCTCCGGGGACCGGCATCGTGCACCAGGTGAACATCGAGCACCTCGCTCGCGTCACGTTTACGCGCGAGGTTGACGGCGTCACTCAGGCGTACCCCGACACCTCTGTCGGTACTGACTCACACACGACCATGCAGAACGGTCTCGGCGTGCTCGGTTGGGGCGTCGGCGGCATCGAGGCAGAGGCTGCCATGCTCGGGCAGCCGATCTCGATGCTCATCCCGCGCGTCGTCGGCTTCAAGCTCTCGGGCAAGATCCCCGCGGGCGTAACCGCTACCGATGTCGTGCTCACGATCACCCAGCAGCTGCGCCAGCACGGCGTCGTTGGTAAGTTCGTCGAGTTCTACGGCGAGGGCGTCGGCTCGGTGCCGCTCGCGAACCGCGCAACTATCGGCAACATGAGCCCCGAGTTCGGCTCGACGGCGGCAATGTTCCCCGTTGACGAGGTCACCCTCGATTACATGCGCCTCACCGGCCGCACCGAGGAGCAGGTTGAGCTCGTCAAGGCGTACACCCAGGCCCAGGGCATGTGGCACGACCCGAGCGTTGAGCCCGTCTTCTCGGAGTACCTCGAACTCGACCTCAGCACCGTGGTCTCGTCGATCGCTGGCCCGAAGCGCCCACAGGATCGCATCGAGCTCACTGCCGCGAAGGATCAGTTCGAGATCGACCTGAAGAACTACACCGAAGCGTCGAACCCGGCCAAGGTGAAGGACGACCAGGGACGCGAGTTCGAGATCGATCACGGCGCAGTCACGCTCGCCTCGATCACGTCGTGCACCAACACGTCGAACCCGTCGGTCATGCTCGCCGCAGGCGTGCTCGCACGCAACGCAGTTGCTAAGGGCCTCAAGGCGAAGCCGTGGGTCAAGACCACGCTCGCCCCCGGCTCAAAGGTCGTCACTGACTACTACGAGAAGTCGGGCCTGAACACTGACCTTGAAGCACTCGGCTTCTACCTTGTTGGCTACGGCTGCATGACGTGCATCGGCAACTCCGGTCCGCTGAACGACGAGATTTCGACCGCGGTTAACGAACACGACCTCGCAGTCACCGCTGTTCTCTCGGGTAACCGTAACTTCGAGGGTCGCATCAACCCGGACATCAAGATGAACTACCTCGCGAGCCCGCCGCTCGTCGTTGCGTACTCGCTTGCCGGCACGATGGACTTCGACTTCGACACCGAGTCGCTCGGTGAAGACTCCGAGGGCAACGACGTGTTCCTCCGCGACATCTGGCCAGACCCGACCGAGGTTCAGAAGATCGCTGACGCTTCGATCGATTCGGACATGTTCCGTGAGAAGTACGCGACTGTCTTCGACGGAGACGAGCACTGGACCTCGCTTCCGACCCCCGAGGGCAACACCTTCGCATGGGACGAGAAGTCGACCTACGTTCGTAAGGCTCCGTACTTTGACGGCATGGAGGTCACTCCTGCACCCGTCGAGGACATCACTGGTGCTCGTGTGCTCGCAAAGCTCGGCGACTCGGTCACGACCGACCACATCAGCCCCGCTGGTAGCTTCCGTGCGGAGACCCCCGCGGGCAAGTACCTCGTCGAGAACGGCATCGCTGTCCGTGACTTCAACACCTACGGCTCGCGCCGCGGTAACCACGAGGTCATGATCCGCGGCACGTTCGCGAACATTCGCCTGCGCAACCAGCTCCTCGACAACGTCGAGGGTGGGTTCACGCGCGACTTCACTCAGGAGGGCGGCCCGCAGTCGTACATTTACGACGCATCGCAGAACTACCAGGCAGCTGGTGTTCCGCTCGTCGTACTCGGCGGCAAGGAGTACGGCTCAGGCTCGTCGCGTGACTGGGCCGCGAAGGGCACGAGCCTGCTCGGCGTAAAGGCCGTCATCACCGAGAGCTTCGAGCGGATCCACCGCTCGAACCTCATCGGCATGGGCGTCCTGCCGTTGCAGTTCCCCGTCGGCAAGAGCGCTGACTCGCTGGGCCTCGATGGCACCGAGACGTTCGACATCTCAGGTGTCGCACAGCTCAACGAGGGCGTCACACCGAAGACCGTCAGCGTCACCGCAACGAAGGAAGACGGCACCGTCGTCACCTTCGACGCTGTGGTGCGTATCGACACCCCAGGTGAGGCAGACTACTACCGCAACGGTGGCATCCTGCAGTACGTGCTCCGTTCGCTCGCGAAGTAACACGCACTCGGCATCTGCCTAGAGACCCCCTCCGCTTCCCGCGAACACTCGGGAAGCGGAGGGGGTCTTCGCTTTCTTCAGTAGACTAGGGAGGTGCTTGAGCGAATCAATGGGCCGCGCGATCTCGACGCGCTGAGCCCCGAAGAGTGTGTGGAACTCGCGGCAGATATCCGTGAGTTCCTAATCTCAGAGGTGTCGAAAACCGGTGGGCACCTTGGCCCGAACCTAGGCGTCGTTGAACTGACGATCGCCCTGCACCGTGTGTTTGAATCGCCGAATGACCCGATCGTCTGGGACACAGGGCATCAGAGCTACGTGCACAAGATCCTCACCGGGCGCAAGGACTTTACTGACCTCCGCAAGCGCGGCGGCCTCGCTGGCTACCCGCAGCGCTCCGAGAGTGAGCACGACGTCGTCGAGAGCTCCCATGCTTCTAGCTCACTCAGCTGGGCAGACGGTATCTCCCGGGCCTTCAGTGCGACAGGCAAGCAAGATAGGCACGTTGTCGCCGTTGTTGGTGATGGCGCCCTTACCGGCGGCATGACCTGGGAGGCGCTCAACAACATCACCGACGATAACGACCGCAATCTCATTATCGTGATGAACGACAACGGGCGCTCCTATGCTCCGACGATCGGCGGGATGGCGCGCTTCCTTAACGGTGTTCGCGTCACCGGGAGCTATCGTGACCTGCAGGAAGGTAGCGAGCGCCTTTTCAATAACTTCGGCACCGCCGGCCGCACGGTCTATCGCGCGGCGCGCGGCGCGTTGCGCGGCTTCGTGAGTCGTGCCTCAGGCAACCAAGACCTCTACGCCAACCTTGACATCAAGTACGTTGGTCCAGTCGACGGCCACGATCTCGCCGCGGTTGAAACAGCTCTCAAACAGGCCAAGGGTTACGGCCGCCCAGCGCTTGTGCACGTCATCACAGAGAAGGGGCGCGGTTACGCCCCTGCTGTGAACGACGAGGCAGACCAGTTCCACGCGATTGGCCAGATCGACCCGGGCAGCGGGGCCCCGCTATCGAGTTCTTCAGAACGCAGCTGGACATCCGTCTTCCGCGAGGAGATCGTCGCGCTCGCACACCGGCACCCGAAGCTTGTCGGGATCACCGGAGCCATGCTTCGTCCGACCGGACTCGACGGCTTCGCTGAGGCTTTCCCGCAGCGGGTGTATGACGTTGGTATTGCGGAGCAGCACGCTGTAACAAGCGCCGCCGGGCTCGCGTACGGTGGCCTACATCCGGTTGTTGCGATCTACGCGACATTCATGAATCGCGCATTCGATCAGCTCTTGATGGACGTGGCACTGCACAACGCAGGCGTGACCCTTGTTCTTGACCGTGCGGGAATTACTGGCCCTGACGGAGCCAGTCACAATGGCGTCTGGGACTTGGCGATGCTGCAGATTGTGCCCGGTATTCGAATCGCCGCTCCCCGTGACGAGGCGACTCTCCGTGAGACGCTCGGCGAAGCCGTTCTCGTCGACGATGCGCCGACCGCGATCCGCTACCCCAAGGGAGCCGTGGGGGAGCCGCTGCCACAGCTGTGGCGTACCGCGGACGGCGTAGATGTGCTTCACGCAGGTACGGCGACTCGCCAGCCTGCCGGGGGCGCGGTCGACGTCCACGAAGACGTACTCTTTGTCGCCGTCGGCCCGATGACTCGCATCGCTCTCGACGCAGCCGCGCTGCTCGCGGAGCAAGGGATCACTGCGACGGTCATTGATCCGCGCTGGGTCATCCCCGTCCCGAAGTCGGTTGTAGAACTTGCGAGCACCCACCGGCTCGTCGTGAGTATCGAGGACGGACTGCGCGTCGGCGGCGTCGGTACGACAATTCGCCAAGAGATGCGTGAGGCCGGGGTTGATACCGGTGTCAGCGAGCTTGGAACGCCATACGAGTTCCTCGAACACGCCACCCGCGAAGAGCTCCTTGAGGACGCGGGTCTTACCTCGGAGCAGATTGCTGCGGAGGTTGCCGAGCAGGTTCGCGGCACGCGCGTCCCAACGGCTCGGCCCGAATAGCGCCTGCTTCAACGCGAAACGCCCCGCAGCCTTACTTCTTCAGCAGGTTGCGGGGCGTTTCGCGCGTGAGCGGCCTTGAGCTAGCTCTTCGCAGCGATCCGCGGATCGTGGAACGTGCCACCAAAGACCCGCTCCGATGCGCCGACGCGGTCAAGGTACGGGGTCGCCCCGCCAGCCTGGAATGGCCAGCCCGCGCCGAGGATCAGACCGAGGTCGATATCCTCTGCGGCGTGCACGACGCCCTCGTCGAGCATGATCTTGATCTCGTTGGCGAGTTCGTTCTCGACCCGGCGTAGAATCTCCTCGGGCGCGACCGGAGTCTTGCCAAACTTGAGGGCCTTCTTTGCTGACTTCGAGAGGTCTTCGACCTTGCCGATCTTGTTCTTCACGAGTGGCTCCTCAAGCTCCGACATGGCGTGCATGTTCGGCGAAGCGTAGAAGCGCTCGGGGAAGGCTGCCACCATCGTGTCCTGCACGTGGGCAGCGACCTTCCAGCCGACGAGGTCGATGAGCTCAAACGGGCCCATCGGGATGCCGATCGGTGCGAGCGACTGCTCGACGACGGGAAGCGGGGTACCCTCGTCGAGCGCGCGCGCCGCCTCGCCCATGACCTTGGCGAGCAGTCGATTCACCACGAAGCCTGGGCGATCCGCCGTGATGATGGCGCTCTTGCCGAGCTTCTTCGCGATGATCATCGCGGTCGAAAGCGCCTCGTCGCTCGTCGCTGGGCTCTTCACAACCTCGAGCAGCGGCATGACCGCGACGGGGTTGAAGAAGTGGAAGCCGACAAGGCGCTCGGGGTTCGCAAGGTTCGACCCGATCTGCTCGACCGAGAGCGAGGACGTGTTCGTGGCGAGGATCGCCTCGGGAGAGACGATCTGCTCGATCTCCGCGAAAACCTGCTGCTTTACCGAGAGCTCCTCGAAGACAGCCTCGATGACCCAGTCGCAGTCCGCAAAGAGTGACTTGTCTGTCGTGCCAGTGACGAGCGCCTTGACCTGGTTCGCGTCGTCCGTCGACAAGCGGCCCTTCTCATGCATCTTGTCGATCTCGCCGTGAATGTAGGCGACGCCCTTGTCGACGCGGCCCTGATCGAGATCCGTGATGACGACGGGCACGCGCAGCTTGCGGGCGAACAAGAGCGCAAACTGGCTCGCCATGAGACCCGCACCGATGATGCCGACCTTCTGCACCCGCTTCGCGAGCTCCTTGTCTGGGGCGCCAGCGGGGCGCTTAGCGCGCTTCTGGACGAGGTCGAAGGCGTAGATCGACGCTGCAAACTGGTCGCCTGAGATGAGCTCGGCGAGTGCCTCGTCCTCGCGGGCGAAGCCGGCCTCGATATCGTTGTCCTTCGCTGCGGCGAGCAGGTCGATCGCTGCGTAGGGCGACTTTGCGGCGGTGCCGAGGCGTGACTTCACGGTGTCCCGCGCGACCTTGATCGCGATCGGCCACTTTGTCATGCGCTCGATCTTGCCTGGCTCGTTAGGGCGCTCGACCTTTGTCTTGCCGGTGAGGACGCTGTCTGCCCAGGCGATGGACTGCTCAAGGAAGCTCGCCGCGCCAAACATCGTGTCGAAGATACCCAGCTCGTAGGCCTGCTTCGGCTTGAGCATTCGATTGTTCTGCAGGGGGTTTGAGACGATCACCTTGAGCGCGTTCTCGATCCCGATGAGGTTCGGAAGCAGGGTTGCGCCGCCCCAGCCCGGGATGATCCCGAGGAAGACCTCGGGGAAGGCGATCGCTGCGGTTGACGAGTCGAGCGTTCGATAGTCGCAGTTGAGTGCGATCTCAAGTGCGCCACCGAGTGCGAGGCCGTTCACAAAAGCGAACGAGGGGACGCCGATCTTGCCGAACTTGCCGAGTACAAAGTGTCCGGCCTGTGCCATCAGGCGCGCGTTCTCGGCGGTGGCAAGCGTCGACACCTTTGACAGGTCGGCGCCAGCACCAAAGATGAACTGCTTGCCGGTGACGGCAACGGCCTGGATCTCGCCAGCTGCAGCGCGCTGCGTGAGAGCGTCGAGCACCTCACCGAGGCCCTGCAGGGTGCGCGGACCAAAGGTGTTCGGCCGCGTATAGTCTCGGCCGTTGTCGAGCGTGATGAGCGCGAGTGTGCCGCCTGAGGGCAGCTTCACGTCGCGAACGAAGGACTCGGTGACGACCTCGTCGTCGGACGCGCTCACGATCGGCGAGAAGTCGATCTTCGAGTAGTCAGTCATATCGGTTACTTACCCTTCTTGCCGTTGTAGTGTGGGTTCTCCCAAATCTGGGTGCCGCCCTGGCCGAGGCCCACGCACATTGCGGTGACCCCGTAGCGCACGTCTGGGCGCTGCTCGAACTGGCGAGCAAGCTGGATCATGAGGCGAACGCCCGTTGCGGCGAGCGGATGGCCGACAGCGATTGCTCCGCCCCACATGTTGACGCGGGGATCATCGTCCGCGATGTCGAAGTGGTCGAGCAGCGAAAGCACCTGAACTGCGAATGCCTCGTTGAGCTCGAAGAGCCCGATATCGGTGATGGACAGGCCAGCCTTCTTCAGCGCCTTCTCCGTTGAGGGGACGGGGCCAAGGCCCATGACCTCGGGCTCAACGCCAGCGAACGCGAACGAGACGAGACGCATCTTTGGCTTCAGCCCGAGTTCCTTGGCAGTGTCCCCGCCGGCGAGCAGCGACATTGTCGCGCCATCGGTGAGCGGTGACGCGGTTCCGGCGGTGACGCGACCGTGCGGGCGGAAGGGGGTCTTCAGCGTTGCGAGGCCCTCAAGTGTGGTCTCGGGGCGACGGCCCTCGTCCTCGGTGGCCAGGCCCCAGCCCGCGGCGGACTGCACTGCGACCGGCACGAGATCCGGCTGGATGTCGCCGCGGTCGTATGCAGCCTGCACCTTCTGCTGGCTGAGCATGCCGAAGCGATCCGAGCGCTCCTTCGTGAGCTGCGGGAAACGGTCGTGGAGCCGCTCCGCGGTCATGCCCATGTTGAGCGCATCGGGGCTCACCATCTTCTCGGCTACAAAGCGCGGGTTCGGATCCGCGCCCTCACCGATCGGGTGCCTGCCCATGTGCTCGACACCGCCTGCCACCGCGAGGTCGTACTGACCTGCGCCGATGGCTGCGCCCATAAACGATGCGGTTGTCATTGCGCCCGCGCACATTCGGTCGAGCGCAAAGCCCGGCACGGTGTTCGGAAGGCCCGCGAGGATCGCAACCGAGCGCCCGAGCGTGAGGCCCTGGTCACCCTGCTGCGTCGTTGCTGCGATGCCAACATCGTCGATTCGGTCGAGCGGGACCTCTGGGTTTCGCTCGACAAGTCCCTGGAGCGCCTTTACGGCGAGATCATCGGCGCGGGTGCCCGCGTACATGCCCTTTTCTCCGGCGCGTCCGAATGGGGTTCGTACCCCGTCTACGAATACGACTTCTCTCATTGTGGCCACTTCGCCTCCATCATGTGGTGTGTTGGATGTTCTCATCCTACGAAGTCGACCCTGGTAGCGCAGTTCGGGTGCGCGGATCGCGCGCTGAGGAGCGCGAGCCTTGGAAAAACTTGGCGTTAATCTACAAAAACGGTCGAGAGAATTGGTGCAACAAGTGCAAGCTGCCACGGTCGGGCGCCGAGGTCAGCAAGTCGGTTCGCGACGCCCTCGGGGGAGGGATCCGCTGGCGGCTGCCACGCAAGTTCGCGCACGAGCGCGGGGGCGATGAGGTTCTCGGGTGGCATGTGCTGCCGTTCAGCCTCCGCGGTGACGACGGCGCGCAGCTCGGCAAGTCGATCTGCCGCCTCGGGGTGACGCTGCGACCAGCCGCGATGGCTCGGGATCGTGCCGGGCTCGCGCGTCTTTTGTCCAGGCAAGTCCTCCGTGGTCTTGCCGCGCAGGATTGCGCGCCACCAACGGTCTAGCTCTGTGCGGCTCGCGCGACCGCGGAACGTCTTCATTGAGGCAAGCGATCCAGCCGACCTCGGGTTCGCCGTCACGGCCGCAACGATCGATGCGTCGGGAAGCAGCCTGCCCGGCGCGACGTCGAGCTGCTGCGCGAGTTCGTCGCGGGCGGTCCAGAGCTCGCGAACCATAGCCAGCTGCCGCGGGGCTTTCATGCGGTTGCCGCCCGAAAGCTTGCGCCATGGTTCAACAGCCTTGGGCTTCGGAGGGCGCACGCGCACGGCTTCGAACTCTTGCTCGGCATAGTCAAGCTTGCCCGCCTCAAGCAGGCGTGCAGCGACGGCGTCCCTGAGGTCGGGAAGCAACGCGACATCGAGCGCGGCGTATTCGAGCCATGCCTCTGGCAGGGGCCTCGTCGACCAGTCAGAGGCGGAGTGCGCCTTAGCGAGCTCAACATCAAGCAGCTCCGCCGTGACAGCGCCGAGTCCGACCCGGTCGAGACCGAGCAGACGAGAACCGAGCTCGGTGTCGAACAGCCGGGCGGGAATGAGTCCAATCTCCGCGAGGCTCGGGAGATCCTGGTCGGCCGCGTGCAGTACCCATTCGTCGCCCGTAAGTGCTGCAGCGAGTGGGGAAAAGTCGGTGATGTCGACGGGGTCGAAAAGGAACGTGCCAGACCCGCGCCGAAACACCTGGACGAGGTATGCC
>JAGNOB010000297.1 GCA_017990305.1 Leucobacter sp. | reverse complement strand
TCGAGTCCCGCTGGTTCTGCGTCGACCGCCGCTCGGACACGTGCTGTCGAGCGCGCACGACATGGCACGTGAACACCGTGTGATCTCGGCGCTCGCTGGAAGCGCGATCCCCGTACCGACCGCAGTCGACCTTGTCGACGACACCGGGGGCGACATTACAGGCACCACATTTTTTCTTATGGAAAAGGCCCCTGGCAAGGTCGTCGTATCGCGCAAGCAGAACGCCGCTTACACGAGCGACGAGATCCGTGACTTGAGTTTCGAGCTCATCCATCACCTCGCCGCCCTGCACTCCGTCGACGTGGAAGCTGTCGGGTTGGAAGACTTCGGGAAGCCGGTCGGGTACCTCACCAGGCAGCTATCAACCTGGCGGCGGCAGCTCGAAGCCTCCCGCTAACGCGACGTGCCCTCGCTAGACAAGCTCCAGGCAGCACTCGAGCAGGGCGTTCCGGAGACGACGCGTACCGGCATCGTCCACGGTGACTACCGACTCGACAACGCACTCGTCGATGGCAACCCACCGAAGATCTCCGCGATCCTCGACTGGGAAATGGCGACGCTTGGTGACCCGCTCGTCGACCTAGGAATCTTCGCGCTTTACTGGGACATCGGCAAGCTCCCCAGCGGTGGAGCGATCGCAAGTGCGGTCGATCCTGCCGCCGGGTATCCCGAGTTTGAAGAACTCGCTGAATCCTACGCAGTTGAGGCAGGGATCACCCTGCCTGATCTCAGCTGGTACCGGGCATTCGCCGCGTACAAACTCGCAGTGATCCTTGAAGGGATTCACTACCGCTATCAGGCCGGCGGCACCGTCGGCGAAGGATTTGACCGGATAGGTGAGCTCGTTGAGCCACTTGCCGAGAACGGATTGAAGGTGCTCTGATGGATTTTGCACACGACCAAAAAACACTCGATCTCACGGCGAAGGTACGCGAGTTCCTCGACGAAAAGGTGCTTCCAGCCGAACCAATTCTCGACGAACAGCTGGCTGCCGACCCTGATAATTGGGCGACGCAACCCATCGTTCGCGAGCTCCAGGCTGAGGCACGCGAGCGCGGTCTCTGGAATCTCTTCCTCCCTGGGGACCCTGCGGAGACTGGCGCTGCTGGCCTGACAAACCTGCAGTACGCTGCGGTCGCGGAAATCACTGGCTGGAGCCCGCGCCTCGCTCCTGAAGCTCTGAACTGTGCGGCACCAGACACTGGCAACATGGAAGTGCTTACCGACTTCGGAACCCCCGAGCAGAAAGAACGCTGGCTCAAGCCACTGCTGAACGCCGAGATTCGTTCGGCGTTCTGCATGACCGAGCCCGACGTCGCATCGAGCGACGCAACGAACATTGGCACGCTGATTCAGCGCGACGGCGATGAATACGTCATCAACGGCCGTAAGTGGTGGTCCACTGGCGCCATGAACCCTGAAGCCGAGATCTTCATCGTCATGGGGAAGACCGACCCCGAGGCGGAGCGGCACAAGCAGCAGTCGATGATTCTCGTCCCGCGCGATACGCCTGGCGTTGAGATCGTGCGGCCGCTCACCGTCTTCGGCTACAACGATCGCGATCACGGCGGCCACGCGGAGGTGCTCTTCACCGACGTACGTGTACCAGCGAGCAACATTATCGGCGCCGAGGGTGACGGATTCGCGATCGCACAGGCTCGGCTCGGCCCCGGGCGCATTCACCACTGCATGCGCGCCCTTGGCATGGGGGAGCGTGCGCTGTCGCTCGCGATCGAACGCGCGAACTCACGCCACGCATTCGGCAGGTCGCTCTCCGAGCAGGGCGTAATCCGTGAGTGGATCGCGGAGTCGCGGATCCAGCTTGACTCGCTCCGACTGCTGGTGCTGAAGACCGCCTGGCTCATGGATACTGTCGGGAACCGGGCGGCGATGACCGAGATTCAGTCGATCAAGATTGCCGTGCCGCGCGCGGTTGCTGAGATTATCGATCGCGCGATCCAGGTATTCGGTGGCGCAGGAGTCTGCGATGACACCCCGCTCGCCGGGCTGTACGCAGGGGTCCGCACGCTCCGGATCGCCGACGGCCCAGATGAAGTCCACCTCAACAGCCTGGGGAGGGCGCAGCTCAAGCTGTAACCCTTCGGGCATCCGTCAGACACGTCAAAGGAGACACCACGATGGCACACCCGCACGATCCCGCTGTAGACGGGAGAGGTTTCACGACGCTCTCGGTTGCAAGCATTCTCAGCGAATCTGCTGTGAGGCATGCAGACCGGCCCGCTGTGTTCTATAACGACGAAGCGATCACCTACCGAGAACTGTGGGACCAATCCAGGGCATACGCGGGCGCTCTACGCGCCCGCGGGATCGGGCGGGGGGATCGTGTCGCGATGATGATCCCGAACGTGCCCGACTTCCCTCGCGTGTATTACGCGGTCCTCGCCCTCGGCGCGATCGTCGTGCCGATCCATCTGCTGCTCAAGGCCGAAGAGATTACGCGCACGCTGCAGGACGCCGGCGCTGACCTGTTCATCGCCTCGGCAACCTCGCTCGCCGAGGCGGCGCCGGCAGCTGCGGAAGCTGGTGTGCCGTTCATGACGGTACTCCTGCCGCCTGATGCTGCCGGCGAGATTAGCCGCCTCGAAGCTGAAGCGGCGGCGGCCGAACCTATCAAGCGAATCGAACCGACAGGCCCGCTTGACGCCGCGACGATTCTGTTCACGAGTGGCACAACGGGCACACCGAAGGGGGCTGTCGGCAGCCACCTATCTATCATCGAACAGGTGCATTCTGGCCTCATCGATGGGGTGCAGGTCTCGAACCGAGACGTGACGTTCGGCGGGCTGCCTCTGTTCCACACCTTCGGCCAGACGTCGGTGTTGAACATGGCCTTCCGGGCGGGAAGCGCGGTGATCCTCATGCCCCGCTTCGACGGAGATCAGGCCCTCGAACTCATGGTCAAGCACCAGGCGACAGTGTTTGTCGGCGTGCCGACGATGTACGTCGGACTCATTGAAGCGGCGCGGCGATCCGACGCCAGGCCCCCGCTGCGCTTCGCGAACTCGGGAGGTGCGGCGCTCCCCGTCGCGCTTCTTGAGGCCTTCGAAGCGGCGTACGGCGTGCCACCACACGAAGGATATGGGCTCACCGAGACGGCCCCGACGGTGAGCGTGAACACGTTCGGGAAACCGACAGTCCCCGGAACCGTGGGGGAGACACTGTGGGGCGTCGAAGTTGCCCTCGCTGACCCCGACATCGAAGAACGTATCGAGTTCTTCGACGGCGAGGGCGAACTTGGTGAAGTGATCGTGCGCGGTCACAACGTGTTCAAAGGCTACGTCGGCCGTGACGAAGCCACGAAAGAAGCGATCGTCGACGGCTGGTTCCGAACAGGCGACCTCGGCACCTACACGAACGGTATCCTCACGATCGTCGACCGGAAGAAAGACATGATCCTTCGCTCCGGCTACAACGTGTACCCAACCGAGGTCGAGGCGGTTCTCGCGCGGCACCCCAAGGTCGCTGCCTCGGCGGTGTTCGGTGTCGAAGACGAGCTGCGCGGACAGGAGATCCACGTCGCTGTGCTGCCGCTCGCCGGCACAGAGATCGACCCGGCGGAGATCATCGAGTTCGCGAAGGAACACGTCGCCGCCTACAAGTATCCGCGCGTCGTGCACATTGTCGACGATCTCCCGTTGGGTGCTAGCGGCAAGATCCTCAAGCGCG
>JAGNOB010000296.1 GCA_017990305.1 Leucobacter sp. | reverse complement strand
CAGCAGGGCGTCGCCTCGGGCAAGCTGCTCGAGAACGGGATCGTGGATCGTGTCATCGCAGAGCTCCCCGACGCGACCGACGAGGCTCGCGCGTTCTGCGCGCGCATGGGCGATGCGATCTCGCAAGAGCTCGCTACACTGCAGCTGCAGCGCGCCCCGCACCGCCGGTCTCGCCGCTTCGAGCGCTACCGGAAGATCGGGGCGTAGCCCAGCGGGAAGTCCGTTTCGGCTAGTCGAGCAGCTCTGCAACCGAGCCGAGCACCTCGACCGGCCGGAACGGAAACTTCTCGATCTCGGCCTGATCGGCGATACCTGTCATCACGAGTACCGTGTGCAGGCCAGCCTCCATGCCCGCAACAATATCGGTGTCCATTCGGTCACCGATCATGCCGGTATTGTGCGAGTGCGCCCCGATCTTGTTCATCGCCGAACGGAACATCATCGGGTTCGGCTTGCCGACAATGTACGGCTCCTTACCGGTGACCTTCGTGATGAGCGCGTTGATCGCGCCCGTCGCGGGCAGCACCCCGTCAGGGCTCGGACCCGTCGCGTCGGGGTTCGTCGAGATGAAGCGCGCACCGTTGTTGATGAGCCGGATGGCCTTCGTGATCGCGTCAAACGAGTAGTTGCGGGTCTCCCCCACAACGACGTAGTCAGGGTTCGTCTCGGTCATCACGTATCCGGCGTCGTGCAGCGCGGTGAGGATCCCGGCCTCACCGAGCACGAACGCAGATCCGCCCGGCTTCTGCTGCTTCAGAAACGCTGCGGTCGCGAGCGCGCTCGTCCAGATCCGATCCTCAGGCACCCGAATGCCGCTCGCCGCGAGCCTCGCGGAAAGGTCACGCGCGGTGAAGATCGAGTTGTTCGTGAGCACGAGATACGGCTGATCCTTCGCCTCCCACTGCTCGATAAGCTCAGCGGCCCCCGGAATGGCGCGGTTCTCGTGCACGAGCACACCGTCCATATCGGTCAACCAGCACTCAATCGACGGACGGCCCTGCTGCATCTCGCTCATGTCTCACAGACTACTCGTAGTAGGTAAACGCGACGTAGCGTCCAGGCCCTGGCAGACTGAGGGGTATGGACGTTCGTGCTGGTTTGCTTCCCCGCCCCGAGGACCTCATCGATGTGGCGGCCCTCACCCGCGCCTACTCGGAGCTCGTGCCAGACCCCAGTGTCGCCGCTCAGCGCGTCGTGTTCGGCACCTCCGGGCACCGCGGCTCGGCCCTCACCGCGTCGTTCAACGAGGCACACATCGCCGCCATCGCCGCAGCCATCGCCGAGCACCGCGCCGCCGCAGGGATCCGCGGCCCCCTCTTCATTGGCGCAGACACGCACGCGCTGTCCGGCCCCGCCGAGCACACAGCGATCGAGGTGCTCGCTGCAGCTGGCGTGCACGTGCTCGCAAACGCTGGCAGCGGCGACGAGGCCTTCGTACCAACGCCAGCGCTCAGCCACGCGATCCTCACCCACAACCGCGGGCGCGCACTCGACGACCCGGAGCGTGCCGACGGCATCATCGTCACACCGAGCCATAACCCGCCGGCAGACGGCGGCATCAAATACAACCCACCGCACGGCGGGCCAGCTGACAGCGACGTGACGGGGTGGATCGCGGCGCGCGCCAACGAACTCCTCGAGAGCGGCGAGTGGCGAGAGCTCGCGCACCACGAGTCGCCCTCCGCGGGAACGCCAGGCGCGTACGACTTCCTCGGCGCCTACGTCGACGGGCTCGCGAACGTCATCAATATGGACGCGATCCGCGACTCTGGCCTGCGCTTCGCAGCGCACCCGCTTGGCGGCGCGAGCGTCGCCTACTGGCCCGCAATCCGAGACCGCTACGAGCTCGACCTCGCGGTGCTCGGCGCCGGCGTAGACCCCCAGTTCGGGTTCCTGCATCTCGACTGGGACGGGAAGATCCGCATGGACCCGTCTTCGGCGCAGGTCATGTCGACAGTCGCCTCCTACCGCGACGAGTACCCGATTGTCACGGGCAACGACGCCGACGCCGACCGGCACGGCATCCTCACGCGCGACGGCGGGCTCATGAACCCGAACCACTTCCTCGCTGTCGCAATCGACTACCTGCTCGAGCACCGCCCCAACTGGCCCGTGAGCGCCGGCATCGGGAAGACGCTCGTCTCCTCCGCAATGATCGACCGCGTCGTGGCCGCGCACGGCCGCCGGCTCGACGAGGTGCCCGTCGGCTTCAAGTGGTTCGTGCCGGGGCTCTCTGACGGCAGCGTGGTGTTCGGTGGCGAGGAGAGCGCTGGCGCCTCGTTCCAGCGCTTCGACGGCAGCGCGTGGAGCACCGACAAAGACGGGATCCTGCTCTGCCTGCTCGCCGCCGAGATCCAGGCCGTCACCGGCCAGTCGCCGTCTGAACGCTACGCGGCGCTCGTCGAACGATTCGGCGAGCCTGCCTACGCGCGCATCGACGCCCCCGCAACAGCCGAGCAGAAGGCGCGCCTCTCGGCGCTCTCAGCTGCCGACGTCACCGAGACCGAACTCGCGGGCGACCCGATCACCGCGATCTCAACCGAGGCCTCGAACGGCGCCGCCATCGGCGGCCTCAAAGTCGAGACCTCCCGCGCATGGTTCGCTGCCCGGCCCTCAGGCACCGAAGACGTCATGAAGGTCTACGCGGAATCATTCGCGGGCCCCGACCACCTCGTCGAAGTGCAGTCGGCCGCGCAGGCGCTCGTAGCGCGCGCACTCAGCTAGGGCGGCCCGATCCGCCGCGATACGCTTGGGTACATGTCACAGAGCCCAGAACGTCTCCGCCGGTACTCCTACCTGGGGCCAGCTGGGACCTTTACCGAGGCTGCGCTCAAGCAGGTCGAGGAAGCGAAGGGCCAGGAGTGGCATCCCGTCACCAACCTCGGCGAAGCGCTGAACGACGTCGTGACGGGCGCGAGCGACGCCGCAATGATCGCGATTGAGAACTCAATCGACGGCGGCGTCACCGTCGCGCAAGACCTGCTCGCAACGATCCCCGGCCTGCGCATCATCGGCGAATACCTCGTGCCCGTCGACTTTGTGCTCGTCGCGCGCCCCGGCGTATCGCTCGCAGATATCTCGGTCGTCGCGGGCCACCCTGTCGCCTACGCTCAGTGCCGCACCTGGCTTGACGAGGCTCGCCCCGCGCATCGCCACCTCCCGGCAACGTCGAACGTGCAGGCAGCCGCAGATCTCTTCGACGACGCCAAGCAGATCGACGCCGCGATCGCGCCTCCCGGCATCGAAGACCACTACGACGTCGAAGTGCTCGCGAGCGGTCTCGCAGACAACCCCGATGCCGTCACCCGTTTCGTGCTCGTCAGTCGTGTCGTACCGATCGGTGAACCGACCGGCGCCGACAAGACCTCACTCATCGCCGAGCTCTCCGAGGACCGTTCGGGCGCGCTCCTCGACCTGCTCGAACAGTTCGCGACCCGGGGCGTGAACCTCACGCTGCTCGCCTCAAGGCCGATTGGTGACCAGATGGGGCGGTACCGCTTCGTCATTGACGCCGAGGGGCATATCAAGGACGAGCGAGTCGCCGACGCGCTGCTCGGGGTGAAGCGGTCGAGCCCGAACGTTGTGTTCCTCGGCTCGTATCCGCGCGCTGACCGCATCTCTGCGGAGTTCCGGCCTGTGCACGACAACGACCGCTTCCGCGACGCCCGCGACTGGCTGCGCGAGGTCATCGAGGGCGTCG
>JAGNOB010000295.1 GCA_017990305.1 Leucobacter sp. | reverse complement strand
GAACCTGTTTGAGCTCGCACAGCTCAGCAATGTGCCCGTGGAAGACCTGACTTCCCACACCGCGATCGAGACGGCTGCCCGCTCGATCATGGGCGAAAACACCGAGTGGGTGATCGTCACGGGCATTCGGTTCCCGCCGACAGCCATAGAGGTCGGCGGGCCCAGCTCCTCCCACATCGGTGAGATCCTCGTGCGCCGCGCCTCAAGCAGCACGCACCGCCTCCAGGCATCCGCAGTCAGCCCTAAAGGCCTTGGCGACACCTTCGCCGCCGTCCTCGCAGCCGGGCTTCTCGACGGCTACGCGATTGCCGAGGCCGTCGACTTTGCTGCAGCGGAGGTGTACGCACGCACCCAGGCCCTTCGAGCTAGCCCGGCAGCGCCATAGCGGCCGATCACCGACCCGACCGTCAGATCCAGCTCCCGAACAGGACCCCAAATGGCCACCCGCAGCAAAATTGTCTCCATCCTCACGTCGACCGATCACAAGGTGATCGGGTACATGTACCTGGTCAGCTCAGTCGTCTGGTTCCTCTTCGGCGGCGTACTCGCGCTACTCATCCGCGCGCAGCTGTTCGCGCCGGGCCTCGAGGTGATTGCCTCCAAGGAGCAGTACAACCAGCTCTTCACGATGCACGGCACAATCATGCTGCTACTCTTCGCCACGCCCCTGTTTACGGGGTTCGCGAACGTCATCATGCCGCTGCAGATCGGCGCGCCAGACGTCGCATTTCCACGCCTCAACGCGTTTTCGTTCTGGCTCTACACGTTTGGCGCGCTCATCACCATTGGCGGGTTCCTCACCCCGCAGGGGGCCGCCTCATTCGGTTGGTTCGCCTACGCGCCGCTCTCGTCCGAGGCATACTCGCCTGGCGTCGGCGGCAACCTCTGGGTGCTCGGCCTGCTCATCACAGGCTTCGGCACGATCCTCGGCTCGGTGAACTTCATAGCCACAATCATCGTGATGCGCGCACCCGGCATGACGATGTGGCGCATCTCCATTTTTTCGTGGAATACCCTCATCACGTCGATCCTTGTCCTCGTCGCCTTCCCGGTGCTCGCGGCCGCGCTCGCGGCACTCGCCTTTGACCGGATTTTTGGCGGGCAGATCTTCTCGGGCGAGGGCGGAGCGATCCTGTGGCAGCACCTCTTCTGGTTCTTTGGCCACCCCGAGGTCTACATCATCGCCCTGCCGTTCTTCGGCATCATTTCCGAGATCTTGCCCGTGTTCAGCCGCAAACCCATCTTCGGATACAAGACCCTCGTCTACGCGACGATCGCGATTGCCGCGCTCTCGCTCACCGTCTGGGCGCACCACATGTACGTCACGGGCTCCGTGCTGCTGCCGTTCTTCGCGCTCATGAGCATGCTGATCGCTGTGCCGACGGGGGTGAAGATCTTCAACTGGATCGGCACGATGTGGCGCGGCTCCATCACATTCGAGACGCCCATGCTCTGGTCGCTCGGCTTCCTCGTCACGTTCACGTTCGGCGGCCTCACGGGAGTGATCCTCGCCTCGCCCGCGCTCGACTTCCACCTGTCCGACACGTACTTCGTTGTCGCACACTTCCACTACGTCGTGTTCGGCACTGTCGTGTTCGCGATGTTCGCGGGGTTCTACTTCTGGTGGCCAAAGTGGACGGGGAAGATGCTCAACGAGCGGCTTGGCAAGATCCACTTCTGGTTGCTGTTCATCGGCTTCCACATGACGTTCCTCGTACAGCACTGGCTTGGCGTGATGGCGATGCCCAGGCGCTACTACACCTACCTCCCGGAGGACGGCATTACCTGGGGCAACCAGCTCTCGACCGCAGGATCCATCATCCTCGCCACCTCGATGATTCCGTTCTTCCTGAACGTGTACCTCACCGCACGCAAGGGCAAGCAGGTCACGGCGAACGATCCGTGGGGCTATGGCCGCTCGCTCGAATGGGCGACCACGAGCCCGCCTCCGCGGCACAACTTCGTTTCCATTCCCCGCATCCGCTCAGAGTCACCTGCCTTCGACGCGAACCACCCTGAGCTCGCGCCCGGCTACAAGGATCCTTCAAAGCGCGCCCCGGAGCGATCACCCGACCACATCGACTCCGTGGCACGCGGCGGGGCCGCGGGGTCCTCAGCCCCCGCACACCCCGATCAAGACTCGTAGTCGTCGCGGGGCTTGCGCTGCGGCGAGGTCGTCGCCTTCAGGAACAGTCGCACGAGCGAGCGTTTCTTCTCAAAGTACGCGTGGCGTTCGATCTCGCCTCTCGCGTACTGATCCTCAAGCTCACGGAGCGTTTCCTCGGCAGCGGCAGCGTCATAGCGGGAGGCGCCCCCGATGTGATTACTTGCACGAATCTTCATAGCTTTTCGACCCTACCCCTGAATGTCGGTACAGGCTTTTACACTACTCGAACACACATTCGAATGGGGGTAAATGCCATGTACCGGAACGAACGGGACAAGGAAACAGAGCGCGAGCGCATGCCGTACGTGCAGGTCGACACCAACCTCTGGGCCGTCATGCGCTACCCAAAGGACAGGCCGGTGGCGATAATCCAGGGGCTCGCGAACCGCGATAACGTGCCACTCTTCTTCGTCATGACCTGGCACCCAGAGCCGTCCAAGCGCCGCGTCGTCTCCCAACACGACACCCTCGAGGAAGCGAATGGTTCGGTGCTCTGGGACACAACCGTGGTGGCGGAGATGTCGCGGGTGAACTCGGGGCCGGCAAACGGCCGCCGGTAGCAGCCGAGAAACTCAAAACGCCCCGGCTCGCTTGCAATAGCGGGCCGGGGCGTCGTGGTAGCGCTGCTACTTGCGCTTGCCAATTCCAAGGTCACGGGGCGAAGTCACTGACTCGCCAGTGAACGAATTGCGCAGGGCGAGCGACTTCACGATCCGGTCAGCGAGCTGCCGAGACTTTTCGGGGCTCGTCTTCTCGTCGGCCGAGGCCTCCTCGCTCACCTGGAACCCGATGCGGATCTCCTCATCAAGACTGTCAAGGACGTCCTGCTGGATATGGGAGGGCAGACGCTGGAAACTGTCACTAAGCATGTTCACAATTTTAGGACAGGCAGCGGACAAATATCACCATCCTGGGGACACGCCCACGAAACCACTCGAATGTTGCCAAATTACTGGGGGTGTCGAACAGACTGGGCCCTCGCCAGCCAGACAAGCCCCTTCCCACTTCTGGCCTTGCGCGGCCACACTGCAGGAAACGGTCGCACCCTCGAGCGACCGCCGAGCATCTGCTTCGGGCGCCACGCTGCGTGAGACAGGCCGGCCAAGTTCTGCGCGCGCGGCCCCTCTTCCCCGAACGCAGTTCTCGGGATACTCTGGCCGCATGATAAGCAACCCTATGTTTGGCCTATACGGAATCCTTATCTGGCTTATGAGCGCGCTTGTGATCGCGACACTCGCTTTCGCGGTGATTCGCGGGGCGGTACTCTCGGCTCTTCGCAAACACGCCGAAGAGCAACGGGCCACGCCAGAGTCACCGACGCCATAGCCGGCCCCGTGTCCCCTCAGCTGCTACAGAACCTGATCGTTTAGTTTGAGACCATCTCACCGTTCGGAGGAACCCACGTGCCAAAGTCATTCGCCCCGCCAGCGACCATCTCCTTCGTAGTCGCGCTCCTTTTGAGCGGCTGCTCCGCAGCAACCGACGGGACAGAGGGCGAGCCGCAGCAGTCGGCCTCCGCTCAGCTCGAACAGCTCAAGAG
>JAGNOB010000294.1 GCA_017990305.1 Leucobacter sp. | reverse complement strand
TGACAGCACCGAGTCCGACCCGGTCGAGACCGAGCAGACGAGAACCGAGCTCGGTGTCGAACAGCCGGGCGGGAATGAGTCCAATCTCCGCGAGGCTCGGGAGATCCTGGTCGGCCGCGTGTAGTACCCATTCGTCGCCCGTAAGCGCTGCAGCGAGTGGGGAAAAGTCGGTGATGTCGACGGGGTCGAAAAGGAACGTGCCAGACCCGCGCCGAAACACCTGGACGAGGTATGCCCGGTTGCTGTACTTGAAGCCCGAGGCACGCTCGGTATCAACGCCGAAGGGGCCATCGCCTGCGGCGATCAGGGCGCTTGCGTCTGCGAGGCCTGCGTCATCCGTGACGAGAGTCCACGCGTCTGGGCTCATGAGATCACCGCACTGCGTTGCGCGCGGACTCGCTGCTGGGTTAATGATGCGACACCCTCCTGCTGTGGCAAGCCTGCGAGCAAGCACAGTAATTCTGACCAGGCTTCGGCGTGGGCAGCAAGGCTACCGCCAAGCGGGGTCCACGAGGCCCGCAATTCGATCTGTGCGCCGTCACCGCGGGCCTCCAACGCTCCAAAGCTGCTGGACAGGACTTTGGTTGCCGTGCCAGAAATGTACGTGTACTTCGCCTCGCGTAATTCGAGCGCATCCACGAGCCATGACCAGGCGACGTCAGAGATAAACGGATCGACACCGATCTCGAGCTCGAGTGGGGCCTGCGCGTAGCAGACGATGCGGAAGTCACCGCCCCATTCATCGGCGGAATCCGGGTCGTGCATCAGCACGAAGCGGCCGGCGCCGGCAGGCGAATCAAGGACTGACTCGAGGTCGGGGCCGGTACCCTCGCGCACACCAGCAGCAAACGCGATGGAGTGTGGCGCGATGCGGTCGGGCGGGGCAATTTCGCGCACTGCGAGATCACTTCGCAGCGTTGCGCCGCGAAGCTCTTCTGCTGCGCTAGCAAAGTCGGCGGGGAGCGCCGTGGGCGGTGTGGACACATCCGAAGACTAGAGTTTTCGGTGTGCCCCGACGTGCTGCCACGCCGGGCCTGCCGAAATACACGCACACCCTCGAACGGAGTCGGGATGAAAACGAGACAGGCGCTCGCTATAGCGGGGGCTGCCGCTGTCGGAGTTGCGGTCGGAACGGTGGGTATCTCCGCCGGTCTTTCTGCCATGCTCGCGCGACTTTCGGTGACGGTGGATCGTGGGCTCGAACGCCCTGTCCAGGTGCGGCGCGTCGTTCCTGGAGAGACGCCGATGGTGTGGATCAGTGGCGAGGGAGCCGGTGCGCGCGGCCAACACTCGCTGCTCTTCGACGAGCCTGGCGCCCTTCCTGGCGGAGGGACTGGTGCAATTCCCACCGGCCACGCTCGTCTCGGCCCGGTGATCGGCCGCAACGGACGGGACGTACTCCGCCCGGTCGTGCGCGTTGACAGCGGTGAGCTCGTGCCCGGAGCCTCCGGTCGGATGGTCGGATGGTGGTACACCTCTCCCGAGGAGCTCGGATACCGTGTCGAGCAGACGACCTACGAGTCTGAGCATGGCCCAATGGACGCCTGGATCGTGCACCCCAAACGGAAGCGGAAGAAGCGGTGGGCGATCCACGTACACGGGCGCGGCGCATCCCCGGCCGAAACGTTCCGTGGCATCGAACCGTTCGCACGCGCCGGCGTCACGAGCATGATCATCCAGTACCGCAATGATCTCGGTCAGCCCGCCGGCCTGAACGGCCGCTACGGAATGGGCATCTCGGAGAGTCGAGACATTGATGCTGCGATTGCGGATGCGCGGTCACGTGGTGCTGAACGGGTCACACTCATGGGCTGGTCTATGGGCGGTACGGCGAGCCTCATCAGCCTGGCGCGTGGCGCGCACCGAGATGTCGTTGACGGTGTGATTCTCGAATCACCCGGCGCCGACTGGCCAGGGATCCTCCGCGACAAGGCGCGCCAGGCCGGACTTCCCCGTCTGATCGCAGACGTTGGCATGGAACTGCTTGCGCGCGGCATCGTCGCTTCGGGCGAAATCGAAGGGGTCGATTTCGATCGTCTCAGGCCAGAGGAACTCGCGCGGGGGATCGAAGTGCCCGTGCTGCTCCTCGCAAGCCCGAACGACCGCTTCGTGCCGTGGCACGGTTCCCAGGTGATCGCTGAAGAGCAGCCCGACCTGGTGCAGCTAGTAAGTATCCCTGAGGGCGGGCACGTTCGACTGTGGAACGCGGACCCAGAGCGTTGGGAACAGTCCGTGCTTACCTTCGTATCGTCGCTCCCTCAGCCAGGCTGGCGGGGGCATTAGACTGGAGCGGATGTCTGCTACTCAAACGCACAGTTTCGCGAGCCTTGTCGACCGCAATCCGCGGATCTCAGGCACCGAACTCGTTGCGACCCTCGTGCCCCCGCCTCAGTTCGCGAACGCAAGCTTCGACTCGTACGTGCCCGATGAGGATTACGAATCGCAGGGCCAAGCCCGCGATCTACTGCGAGCATTTGTGTCGCCGAGGGGCAACGGTGGTGGCAAGAGCGGTGGCTTCTTCGGCTTCGGCAGGAAGAAGGCTGAAGCAGCGCCAGCCGGGACAACGAAGCCAGGCGTCTACCTCGACGGCGGCTTCGGAGTGGGCAAGACCCACCTGCTTGCGGCAGCATGGCATGCACAGCAGGGACGCAAATACTTTGGCACGTTCATCGAATACACCGCGCTCGTGGGGGCGCTTGGATACGCAGGCGCAGTGAGCGTGTTGCAGGGGGCCAAGCTCATCTGTATCGACGAGTTCGAGCTCGACGATCCGGGCGACACGATGCTTATGACCCGCCTGATCGGTGACCTCACGAAGACGGGCTCAAAGTTCGTTGCGACGTCGAACACGCCGCCCAATGCGCTCGGAGAGGGCCGCTTCGCCGCGGCTGACTTCATGCGTGAGATTCAGGCAATGTCCGACAGGTTCACGACGATCCGTATCGACGGTGTTGACTACCGCCAGCGCGATTTGCAGGGCGAAGCGATCGCCTTGTCCGACGAGGAGTACCAGTTCGCACTCGCCGACGTAGCTGCTTCGGGGCTGCGCATGACCGATGATGGCTTTGACGAACTCATCGCGCACCTTGCGACGGTACACCCGTCAAGCTACATCGGGCTCCTTGACGGGGTGCAGACCATCGGCCTGCGAGGCGTGCATGAACTCACTGACCAGTCTGCCGCGCTCCGTTTCGTCGCGTTCATCGACCGCGTGTACGACGCGCAGATCCCGATCAGGTCGACCGGACTCCCGCTCACGGAAATCTTCGGTGGCGGAATGATCGACGGCGGTTACCGAAAGAAGTATCAGCGCTGCCAGTCGCGGCTGAACGCGCTCACCTCGCACGAAATTGGGTAGCCGTGGCCAACAACAGTATTTGGTATCAGGTCGGTGTCGCGCTTCGGTCGCTCCTCGGGCTCGACAAGCGCAGCGGGGGACAAGCTCCGCCACACTCACAGGGCCCGACGCCAACGCTCAAGCCCAAGGCTTCGCAGCGCCCCAACAGCCCGCGGGCTGACAGGGCAGACCCTGCCGAGCGATCACAGCCCACGGGCGGTGAACGCGGGTACGACTCGAGCCCCGGCCAGTTTGGCGAGGGCGCGACGCGTGACGTTGCCGCGGACGAGCTGCGCGGCGCCAAGCTCGAATACGCGCCGAGCATGGACGGGGACCCGGATCCCGGCGAGATCGTCTGGACCTGGGTGCCG
>JAGNOB010000293.1 GCA_017990305.1 Leucobacter sp. | reverse complement strand
GGCGCCGGCATCACCGGACTCATCGAGCTGACCCCTGCTGGCGCGCTCACTGGGATCGCCAAGCGCGGCCTCAAGGGAGTTCCCGCTGTTGCTGTTAAGACCCCGGCTGATCTTGAGGCTGCGGTGCAGCTTCTCGCCGATGCAGCCTGATCGAAAGGATCGAATCGTGGCAACCCTCGTACAACCCACAGGACCAGCGCACACGCGCGTGCTCGCCGTTGGGGCGGCTCGCGGCGATCTCAATGTGCCGAACGACGATCTCGTCGGACCGATCGACTCGTCCGACGAGTGGATCCGCCAGCGGACGGGAATCGTCCAGCGTCGCCGCTCGAGCAAGCAGATCGGCGCCGTCGATCTCGCTGTGGAGGCTGGCGAAGAGGCGATCGCGAAGTCAGGGCTCGATCGCGCGGATATCGATGGCGTCATCATCTCGACGGTCTCAAACGTTGCTGTCACTCCCTCGATGGCCGCGCTTGCAGCGCACCGCCTGGGCCTCACCCCGGCCGCCGCCTTCGACATTTCCGCTGCGTGTGCCGGCTACGTCTACGGAGTCGGACAGGCCGACGCTCTCGTGCGTTCGGGTGTCTGCAAGAATGTGCTCGTCATCGGCGCTGAGAAGCTCTCCGACGTCGTTGATCCGACGGATCGGTCGATTTCATTCCTGCTCGGCGACGGTGCAGGCGCTGTCGTTGTAGGTCCGAGCGACCACACCGGTATCGGCCCAACCGTCTGGGGCTCGGACGGCGAGAAATGGGACACCATTGGCATGACGTCCACCTTCCAGGAATACCGTGAGGCTCCCGGTGTCGTCGCCTGGCCGACGTTGCGCCAGGACGGGCAGACAGTCTTCCGTTGGGCAGTGTGGGAAATGGCAAAGGTCGCACGCAAGACACTCGAGGCCTCTGGGATCGAGCCGGGAGACCTCGCAGCGTTCATCCCACACCAGGCAAACATGCGGATCATCGATGAGCTCGCGAAGCAGCTCAAGCTTCCCGAAACCGTCGCCATCGCTCGCGATATCGAGATGCAGGGAAACACCTCTGCGGCTTCGATCCCGCTCGCGATGCATGCGCTGCTCGCCGAGCGCCCCGAGCTCTCTGGTGGCCTCGCGCTTACCATCGGCTTTGGTGCAGGCCTCGTCTACGGCGCGCAGATCATCGAACTTCCGTAGCTTCCGCTCTGGGCGCGCCCCGCGCGCCCTGTCGACTTCCCCATGGAAGTTGCGAGAAACTACTGCACGAGGTTTACTACAAACCCCCATCAAATAAGGAGAATCCAATGGCATTCAGCAACGAAGAGGTCCTCGCAGGCCTCGCTGAGCTCGTCAACGACGAGACCGGAATCGCGGCCGACGTCGTCGCACTCGACAAGTCGTTCACCGACGACCTCGACATCGATTCGATCTCGATGATGACCATCGTCGTCAACGCAGAAGAGAAGTTCGACGTGAAGATCCCCGACGAAGAGGTCAAGAACCTCAAGACCGTGGGCGACGCAGTCGACTTCATCGTCAAGGCTCAGGCCTAAGCGAAGCTTTCGCGGCTGGGAAGGGTTGGCTCTGCTGAGGCAGCCCCCTTCCCTGCCGCCTGCTTCACCCCTCAGACTTTTGCGGGCTGTCTCTCACGAGGAGACTCCCGAAACCCACGCGGAGAGCCACACACATGAGCAAGAAGATTGTCGTCACTGGTATTGGCGCGAGTTCGCCACTCGGCGGGACCGCCCCGGAGAGCTGGGAAGCGCTCCTCGCCGGCGAGTCAGGCGTGCGGACCATCGAGGCTGACTGGGTCGAGAAGTACGACCTACCCGTCACGTTCGCCGGTCAGGCTCGCGTTCACCCCACAGAGGTGCTCGACCGCCCCGTAGCCAAACGCCTCGACCCCTCGAGCCAGTTCGCGCTCGTCGCTGCGAAGGAGGCCTTTGCTGACGCCGGCTCGCCCGAAGTACATGCGGAGCGCCTCGGCGTCGACTGGGCTACCGGCATCGGCGGCATCTGGTCGCTGCTCGATGCCTGGGACACGCTTCGCGAGAAGGGCCCGCGTCGAGTAATGCCGCTCACCGTGCCCATGCTCATGCCGAACGCCCCCGCAGCAGCAATCTCGATGCACTTCGAGGCACGCGCGTTCGCACGCACGGTAGCATCGGCTTGCGCCTCGAGCACCGAGTCCATTTCCAACGCATACGAGCACCTGCAGCTTGGCCTCGCCGATGTCATCATCGTTGGCGGGTCAGAGGCGGCGATCCACCCGATCACTCTCGCCTCGTTCTCATCGATGCAGGCACTCTCTCGCCGCAACGATTCGCCCGAGACGGCGTCACGCCCGTACAACACGGATCGCGACGGCTTCGTTATGGGCGAGGGCGCGGCTGCGCTCGTGCTCGAGACTGAAGAGCACGCGCTCGCTCGCGGCGCGAAGATCTACGCCGAGATTGCGGGCGGCGGCGTCACCGCCGATTCGTACCACATCACGGCGAACGACCCGGAGGGCCACGGCGCGATCCGCGCGATGAAGCTCGCGCTGTCGCAGGCCGGCGCGCACGCGGAGGATGTCACGCACATCAACGCGCACGCAACCTCGACTCCCGTGGGTGACATCAACGAATACACCGCGCTGCTCGGCATCTTCGGGGATCGCGCGCGCGAAATCCCGGTCTCCGCAACCAAGGCGGCCACTGGCCACCTACTCGGCGGTACGGGTGCGCTCGAAGCGTTGTTCACCGTACTCGCGGTGCAGAACCGCGTCGCTCCCCCGACGATCAACCTCGTCGATCAGGATCCTGAGATCCCGCTCACCGTTTCCGGTAAGCCGCAGCCACTCGGTGAAGGGCCGCAGCTCGCGATCTCGAACTCGTTTGGGTTCGGTGGCCACAACGCAGTAGTCGCGATCCGCTCCTACGACGCGTAGGCACACCCCGCGGGACGCGTTAAGGATCTACTGCAGCCCTCTTAGCTGCTTCACAGGCCTTCTCTGGCTGGTGCCACCGCACCAACCGGAGAAGGCCTGTGGCGTTCCGGTTGGGCGACACGGAGAGCGAACCGCTACTCAGTAACCTATTCGAAGCTTCGTGCCGGGAGACAGGCACAGAGGCCCGTCGACGATCGACGATTTCACGCAGGAAGTAGGGCGTGCGGGGCTTGAACCCGCGACCGACGGATTATGAGTCCGTTGCTCTAACCGACTGAGCTAACGCCCCTGGCAACCGAGCCAGTCTATCGGAAAAGATGCCCCGCCCTGTAGCGGGCGGGGCACCTCCCTGAGGAGCGCACCCAGGTCATCATTCTGAACGGCGTACTCGCCGCACTGAGAGGACAACAGCTCCGAGAGCGAGGGCGAGGACACCGAGCAGCCCGCCAAGTGGGAATTGGCTACCGCTCTCGACCAAACCTCCGCCGACTGGTTTCCCGGGAACGGTAGGTTTCGGGTTTGGATCAGAACCAGGATCGGGCTTGGGATCAGGATCAGGATTTGGGTCAGGATCTGGGTCAGGGTCAGGTCCGGGGATCACTGCCGGGTTCACCGTTAGCAGCGCCGATCCACTCACCGCAGTCTGACCGGCGGCATCTTCCGCAATCGCACGGAACAGCAACCCATCATGTTCCAAACCAGCCGTTAACGTCAGCGTCGACGAAAGCCCCTCGGTGGACACCGTCCACGACGCATCAACTGCCTCCCACGACGAGCTCCCATCGCGAGACACCTCCCACACCACAC
>JAGNOB010000292.1 GCA_017990305.1 Leucobacter sp. | reverse complement strand
GAGTGGGGCTGCGACCGCAAGGCCGACGCTGTGACATGTCTCGGTACGGCTGCTGCGCTGATCGACAAGTACTTCCTCCCTGCGATGCTCGTGAGTGTCCCGTTCGAACAGCTGCGCGAGGTCGCCGTCGCCGCCCGAGATCAGGGGGTCTGCGACATAGTCGATGCGCTCGACTCGATTCCCGAGCACGCCCGCGCATACCGGTTCGAACAGCTCACCGAGATGGAGCTGCGCACGCTCGTTGCGATCAACGAGCACCGGAACGCGAACCAGGCAGCGGCGAGCCTCTTCATTACCGCCGGAACGGTCAAGAAGCACCTCGCCTCCGTGTACCGCAAGCTCGGGGTGCGCGACCGCGACGCAGCGATCCTTCGCGCGGGCAGAATGGGCCTGCTCACGCGGGTCGAGCCGCAGGCAAGCTAGTCGACATTCACCGCTTTCGGCCGGCGAGCGGGTAGGAACAACACGAGCGCAACGGCTGCCGATCCGCCGACGAACCACAGCGCCCACCATGGGAAGCCGAGGCTCACGCCGTCGCCGCCGAGCTCGAGGTTTTCGAGGCCCGCCGCGTCATCTATCCGCACCGCATGCACGAGGAAGCGGTGGCTGTTGACCCCGATCGGGGTGCAGGTGAAGAGCGTCACCCAATCCTCGCCGTCGATGATCTTCAGGGATTCAGTGTCGTCGGGCAGTACCGTCTCGGTCTTCTCGACGCGATAGTAATGGTCTTCGCCGAGCACGCTGATCCAAAACGTGTCGCCAACCTGCGCCTGTGGGAGCTCGGTGAAGAGCTTCGCGTGCGGCAGCCCGGAGTGCGCCGTGAGCACCGCGCGGGTCGATGGCCCGCCGACGGGGAGGGACGTGCCATACATATGCCCGATGCCCTTCGAGATCACCTCGTCGGAGGTGCCGTGATACGCGGGCAGCCCGATGTTGAGCCGCGGGTAGTTGATCGTGCCGATCGCGTCGGTACCACCCAGGCGCAGCATCTCCTCATACGCAAGATAGAGCTCGCTGCGCAGCGCCTCGTCCTCGTTCACCGAGACGTACGGGTCGGTGAGGGGGCCCGGCTCGAGCACTTCGTTGTAGGCATCCGCGGCTTCGAGGATGCGCGTGCGCTCGGCCGACGGGGTCGCGTCGACCTGCCGAACGTAGCCCGAGATCTCTGCGTTGTGGCCGATCCTCGCGAACCAGCTCGCCGCGTCGGCGTAGACAAGCATGCCGATCGCGGCCATCGCAACGAGCTGCAGCCCAATGCTCACGGCGCGTTGGGGGCCGCTGCGGCCCCTGCGGCGGGCGGCGGGGCGCCCCACATCGGTGGGGCCGTCGGGCGGGCCAGGATCCCCCGCACCGGGTGGGCTCAGCTGCAGGCTCGTCATCGTTGCGCAGCCTCACCCGAGCGCCTGCGCCTGAGAGCTGCGGCTCCCGCGACGAGCAGCAGGCCGCCAAGGAGCAGCGTGCCCGAGATGCGTGCGCCCGTCTCTGGCAGCGGGGGCGGGCCAGCGACCTTCCAGAGCTCGATCCGAAGCGTCTCAGCTTCGGTCACTGAGCTGACAGTCCCTACCGGGGACGCGCCGTCGCCCGTCCACCCGGCTGGGTAGGCAACCGGCGCAGCGAAGTAGTTGCGGAACAGCGGATCGCGGAGCTCGCGGTCGAGGCCGTCGGCGAAGTTTGAAAGACGCAGGCACGCGAAGGTCACCAGCCCGTCTGTGTCCGTCTGAAACTGCCGCGCCCCGCCAACCGTCAGCGGCGCGTTGCCCGCCTGCGCGTCTGCCCCGCGCGCAAACAAGGAAACACCGACACCGGCGACACGGTTCCGCTCGTTGCCGCGCTCGTGCGCGAGCACGCGCAGCGGGCCGAGCTTCGTGGTGGCATCCGCGCGGACCGGGGCAGCGCCGCCGACAAACAGCTCGGTCTCAGCCGTGAACTCCCCGGCCGCGGGGACACTGGTGTCATAGCCGACGCGCACCTCTGTTGGCGCTGCGAGGAGCAGCTTGTCGAGCCCCGCACGCGTGAACACGACCTCTACACCTGCTCGTCCACCGGAGCCCGCGCTTGCCGCGGTGAAATCGGTATCCGGTTCGAGCGCCGCGTCGCCCGAGATGGCGACAGTGATGTCAGTCGGGCCCCCGGCAATCTGCATGTCGGGGGCGAGAAGGTGCCGCACACGGAAACTGTCGAGACTGTCGATTGCCGGGACAGCGGCAATCGCAGTCCAGCTCACAGTGTCACCGCAGGTCACCGCGTCACGGTCGCGCACAACCAGCGACACTTCGACCCCGGCGCTCTTCGGGTACACGTGCACCGTGGTGAGCCACTCCCCCGCCTCGGTGGGGTGCGGTAGCGGGAGCGTGACGAGGAACGGGGCGCTCCGCATCGAGCCGGTGGGCGCAGCGGTCTCCTCCACGTAGTAGAGACCGGTTTCGAGCCCGTTGAAGACGATGCTGCCGTCCGCAGCAACCGCTGCGGGGCCCGCTGCCGGTTCGCCTGCGACGCGCGCTGCGCCCTCCTCGGGAGTCATGGCGACGGCAGCGTTCCAGCCGCTCGCGCTGCCGATATCGACGCCGGGCACACGCTTCACCTCGAACTCGTGGCCGGCTGGGCTGCTCGCGCCGGGCAGCGGGAGCCCGGTCGCGGGGCCCGCGTTGGGATCTGGTTGTTGACCGGGATGAATCACGAGCGTTTTCGGCCCCTCCGGCATGACAGCGCCCGCGGCGTGTGCTTGCTGACTCGTCAGCCCGCCGAGGAGCAGCGCGGCGACGAGCGCGGCGACGAAGCCGAGAGCGACGCGAGCGCGGCCCCCTGGGGTGGGCAGTGTCAGCAGTGTCATGACTCTCTCTTCTCGACCGCGGCGCCGATGGCTGCCGCACCGCGCCCAGCACCCTTCGGGCGGGTTGGAGCAAACAGGAGGTAGGCGACGGCGCCCGATCCGCCAACAAACGCGACAGCCCACCAGGGGAACCCCGCGCTGCGACCGTCACCGCCGACGGTGCGATCGCTTCCCTGCGGCGGATCAGTGCGCACACCTGAAACGAGCAGGCGGTGGCTGTTCACGCCGATCGGGGTGCACGTGAACAGGGTGACGCGGTCTTCGCCCTCGGTGACCCGGAGCGACTCGGTGACGAATGGTTCGACGGTCTCGATGTTGTCCACTTCGTAATAGAGCGTCTCGCCGAGCACCCGAAGTTCGAAGACGTCCCCAGCCTTGGCATCGGGGAGCTTGGTGAAAAGCGAGGCGTGGATGAGACCGGAGTGCGAGGTGAGCACAGCGTGCGTTGACGGGCCTCCAACGGGAAGCGAAGAGCCGTACAGGTGCCCGACTCCGCTAGCAAGCGCCTGCTGCTCGGTACCGGTGAAGAGTGGGAGCGCGATGTTCAGCCGTGGATAGCTGAGCTCGCCCAAGACGTCGGTTCCGTTGACCCTGAGGACATCTTCGTAGGCCCGATAGGCCGGCTGCGCTGCGGGATCCAACGCCGTGTCCTCACTCGCATACGGGTCGAGAAGCAAGCTCTCCGGCAGTACGCTGTTGTATTCCCGCGCCGCGAGTAGCGCTGCCGAGCGTTCCTCCGTCGACATTCGGTCGACCTCGCGCACGTACCCAGACCGCTTTGCGTCGTGCCCGAGCGTCGACAACCAATCGGCCGCGAGCGGGTAGACGAGCGCGCCGATGCCCGCCATAGCGAGCACCTGCAGCACGATCGGAACGGTGCG
>JAGNOB010000291.1 GCA_017990305.1 Leucobacter sp. | reverse complement strand
GGTCTATTACCTCTTCGGCGAGGGAAGCGGGATCGACGAACTGCTCGCATCCCTCGGAGTCGTCGATGTCGCCGACGAGGTTGGTTGGAAGGGCGAGCGCCCGATGACCGACGAGGCCCTCGTCAGCATGGATCCCGACATCATTATTGTGATGTCGAAGGGCCTTACGAGCACCGATGGTATCGACGGGCTCATAGAGGCCCAACCGAGCGTCGCACTCACCACCGCTGGCAAGAATCGCCGCATCATCGACATCGATGACACCTTGCTGTTCGCGAGCGCCGGGCGCACACCCGACGTGATCGACGCACTCGCACGCGCGATCTACGCTCCTGACTCGCTGTAGCGAGCGGCACACCGAGAACAACTCCCGCGCAGGCCACACACATAGCCAACGCGTGTATGCTGCTCCAAGTCCTTTCAGGATCAGTCGCGGACGGCCGCGCTACTCTTGATCGGTGAACATCCCGGGCGCTATTGTGGCCCCGGCGCGAGAAGAAAGTCTTGGAGACATCGGGTGACAAGGGAACACGAAGCTGCGCATGGCGCCCGTTCGCGCGGCTCAGTTTCCTCCGAGTACCCGGCTGACCGCTTCGACAGCATCGAGAGCACCTCGCGCGTTGGGGCCCACCGAGTTACCGCTCAACCACGGGTTACCTGGCATTTCGTGCTTGGCGGCCTGATTGGGGCGGCCATCCTCACGACAATTGGCATCGTCGGAATAACGATCGCCGGTTCGACCGGCACTCTCCCAATTCAGCCCCCCGGGAGTTCGTCTCCCGCCACCCCCAAGGTCAAACCAGCCATCAACGCAGAGGCGACTGTGGCGGTGCTCGACGGCACCACTGCCGAAGGCACCCTCGCGCAGGCCGTCGCAACCAAGGTCACCGAGGAAAAGTGGGGAACCATCATTCTCGCGGTTCCTGCTGCCACCTCAAACGTCGAGATTTCCGCGGTCTTCTATTCCGACGCCGAGAACCACGCAGCGGCGCTCGGGCTCGCGGAGAAGCTCGGCGGGGCTTCGACCTATCTCAACAAGGATTACGCCGATAATGACGCCGATTTGGTTGTCCTCCTCGGCTCAGATTACGGCGGCCCGGGCAAACCCGGGATGTAGTTCAGATTCGCGTTCGCTGCGGGCGAGCGATCCTTCTTGCACTCTCAGGGCCAGAGTGCCAAAATTGGAGTTAGCAGTCGGATCGACTGAGTGCTAAACCTGGCGCAGAACCCTCGTGGTCTCTGCAGCTTTCCCTAGACGTCCGGGAGGGGCGAATTACATGGCAAAGATGATTGCGTTTGACGAAGAGGCACGTCGCGGCCTTGAGCGGGGTCTGAACATCCTCGCCGACACTGTCAAGGTGACACTGGGCCCGCGTGGCCGCAACGTCGTACTTGAGAAGAAGTGGGGCGCCCCCACGATCACCAACGATGGCGTTTCGATCGCCAAGGAGATCGAGCTCGACGACCCGTACGAGAAGATCGGCGCTGAGCTCGTCAAGGAGGTCGCTAAGAAGACCGATGACGTCGCAGGCGACGGCACCACCACCGCAACCGTACTCGCACAGGCACTCGTGCGTGAGGGCCTGCGCAACGTTGCCGCAGGCAGCGACCCCATTGCTCTGAAGAAGGGCATCGAGAAGGCTGTTGCAGCGGTCATCACCGAGCTGCACAACAACTCGAAGGAGATCGAGACCACCGCCGAGATCGCTGCAACCGCATCGATCTCCGCGGCTGACGAGCAGATCGGCGAGCTCATCGCCGAGGCTATCGACAAGGTCGGCAAGGAAGGCGTCGTCACCGTCGAGGAGTCGAACACGTTCGGCACCGAGCTCGAGCTCACCGAGGGCATGCGCTTCGACAAGGGCTACCTCTCGGCATACTTCGTCACCGACGCAGACCGCCAGGAAGTTGTCTTCGAGGATCCCTACATCCTCGTCGTCAACAGCAAGGTCTCGAACATCAAGGACCTGCTCCCCGTCGTTGACCCCGTCATCCAGTCGGGCAAGCAGCTCCTCATCATTGCTGAGGACGTCGAGGGCGAAGCACTCGCTACGCTCGTGCTCAACAAGATCCGTGGCATCTTCAAGTCGGCAGCCGTGAAGGCTCCGGGCTTCGGCGATCGCCGCAAGGCAATGCTGCAGGACATCGCGATCCTCACCGGCGGCCAGGTCATCTCGGAAGAGGTCGGCCTCAAGCTCGAGAACGCTACGCTCGACATGCTCGGCACCGCACGCAAGGTCATCATCACCAAGGATGAGACCACCATCGTGCAGGGTGGCGGCGAGAAGGAAGCCGTCGAAGGCCGCGTGCAGCAGATCCGCCGCGAGATCGACAACACCGACAGCGACTACGATCGCGAGAAGCTCCAGGAGCGCCTCGCAAAGCTCGCAGGCGGCGTCGCAGTCATCAAGGCTGGCGCAGCAACCGAGGTAGAGCTCAAGGAGCGCAAGCACCGCATTGAGGACGCAGTCCGCAACGCAAAGGCAGCTGTTGAAGAGGGCATCGTCCCCGGCGGCGGCGTCGCGCTCATCCAGGCAGCTACGAAGGCATTCGCTACGCTCTCGCTCGAGGGCGACGAGGCAACCGGTGCAGCAATCGTCAAGGTTGCGATCGAGGCTCCGCTCAAGCAGATCGCACTCAACGCAGGCCTCGAGCCCGGCGTGGTTGCACACAAGGTGTCGGAGCTCCCCATCGGTCACGGCCTCAACGCCGCGACCGGCGAGTACGTCGACATGCTTGCAGCTGGCATCAACGACCCCGTAAAGGTCACCCGTTCGGCGCTGCAGAACGCGGCATCGATCGCTGGCCTCTTCCTCACCACCGAGGCAGTCGTTGCTGACAAGCCCGAGCCCGCAGCGCCCATGGCAGCTGACCCGGGCGCAGGCATGGACTTCTAAGTCCAGCTAGTTTCACATAGCTGTAGTTGCAGCAGACTGGGTCGCACCTTCGGGTGCGGCCCAGTTTTTTTGCCTGCGCCCACCGATGAGCAGGCCAATAGTCAGGCCGGTGACGAAGATCGCGACACCGGCGACGGCGATGGGAGCCCACGGCACCGCCGGAGCTGCTGCCGGAACACCTGGCGAAACAGGCGTTCCTGTCCCGGTGTCGGCTGCTGGCGGGGCGGCTGCACCCGCAGCACAGTCCCCCACCGTCAAGTCGAGCGTGATTGGGTCGAGTTCAACTCCGGCCTCATAGAATCCCGCGAACGCGACAACGCCTGAGTTCGTGAGCTCGGTCGGGAGATCAGCCAGCGACAGGCTCCCTCCGTCCGGTGCGAAGGGTTCCGTCACCGTCACATCTCCCACCCACTCTTGCTCCTCGTCAACGGCGACCTCACCGTCCATATCTGTACTCCTCGAGTCGAGCAGCAACGCCGCTTTTCCGTCCCCCTCGAACTCGATCGTCGGGTTCGCGAGAGTCAAATCGAGAATTCCGTCGTGGCCCGTGAAATGCACTGTGCCTGGGAACGAGACCGACCCTGTGCCACTCGCAGGGTCGATAGTGCCCGTTGCGTCGCTCCAGGTGAAGTTCGGCGACTCATAGGTGAGGCCGTCGCTCGTCTCCCAGGATCCGTTCGCGATGGACCCGCTGATGTACGAGCGGAAGCTTGTCTTGACACCCCACTGCATGGTGCCACCGGTGATCTCACACGCGGTTCCTGTTGATTGCGCGGCGAGCGGCGCGGCCGTCGCCCCGGTGACAGTGCCGGCGA
>JAGNOB010000017.1 GCA_017990305.1 Leucobacter sp. | reverse complement strand
GGCCTGTACTCGAGGCTGCCGTACACGAGCAGGGCGCGCTACGCTGCTGTCATGGAGAAGCAGCTGACCCGCGAGCCTCCGATTGGCTTCGCAAACGTGTGGGCCGGAGTCGCTGTGTTCGGCCTGATCTTTCTCGGCTTCGGCGTACTCTTCGCGGTGCAGGGCAACTGGGTATCAGTCGCTTCCTGCGCAGTGATTGTCGGCGGAGCGACGGCTCTCGTACTCTGGTTCCGACCCACGGCGCGCCGGCTGCAGCCAGCCGCTCCTGCGTCGGCAACTCCAACACGGGAGGCGCGACGGTTTACATTCTGGGAGCTCGCGGGGCACACCGGGATGGCGGGCTTGTACGTCGGATGCCTCGTGTGGTCAGCTGTCACGGCCGACTCGATGGGCGCAATGATCAGCGCCGCCTGCGCGCTCGTCGCTCTTGCCGATCTCGCGTCCAAGCTGAAACGCAGCGGCTCCGTGAACCGAAACGACGTGATCGCGGCACTCATGTAGCGCACCTTGCCGGCGCATCTACCCCTCGCATCTACCCGGCGCACTCCTGGCCAAAGTGAGCTCGCGGGGCCACGCGGAGCAGCACTGGGAGCTACGTCGCAGCGCTCTCGTCTGCAGCCTGTCGCAGCCACTCGGTGTTGAACCGCACGGCGATATCTTCAGCCTCGAGCGGCGCACCGCTTGCGCTCCGCGCGTCGACGGTGACAGGCTCACCGGAGTCGCGGTCGACGAGGGCGAGCGGGCCGCCACTGTGTTGAAGGTGCGTATTTCCCCACTGCATGAGTGCGGCGACCACGGGGAAGAGGTCTCTGCCCATCTGTGTGAGCTTGTATTCGTTACGGGTTCGCTGACCGGGTTCGCGGTAGGGCCGTTTTTCGAAGACTCCGAGCCCGACAAGCTTCTTGAGCCTTGCAGAGGCAACCGCTTCGGTAACACCGACCCGCGCGGCAAAGTCGTCGAATCGGGTGGTGCCGTAGAACGCCTCGCGAAGCAGCAGCATGGCGGTACGCGACCCGATAACCGCCATCGCTTTGCCAATGGAGCACTGAGCGGTGTTCCACGTGGATCGGTCGGCGAGCGGGCCGGAGAGTGTCACGGACATGCATCAATCGTACCAGCTGACTTGCCTAAACCATAGTCAGCTTCTAAGGTCAAACCATGGAACTTATTAGCCAACAGGTCTCGGGCGACCCGACCGACACTGCAGTCGACTTCGCGACGATCGATCACTTCCTCAATGCTCCCGAAGCAGGCGTGCGGCAGGTGCCGCACCAGCTCTGGGGCTTTGGCGGACTCCACGGCGGGCTCGTCGTCGCGGCGATGGCCGCCGAGCTTCGCGCAGCAGAGCCTGCGGGCCAGTTGCGCAGCATCTCAGGCCGCCTGCACCGCTCGGTCCGCGACCCGTTCACCGTCGCAGTACACGCCGACACGTCCACCCGCAGTACGCGCTCGTACAGCACCCGCCTGCTGCCCGCAGCGACAGAGACAGCAGGGACAGACGCAGCACAGACAGACCCCGCCGGGGCTGCAGCGCTCGCGAGCGCTACGGCACTGTTCGGAGCCGACGCCGAGACTCTTGGCCGGGTGTTTTCCCCGACAGCCCCGCAGGTTCCGGGCTGGCGGGAGGGCGAACTCTTCCGGCCGGCGCCCTCCAAGGTGCCTGTCGGCGGGCACACTGAGATTCGCGCGCTCGGCCCGCACCGCCCATTCGCCGGTGGAAGCTCCCCCACCCTCACCGCATGGCTTCGCATGGTTGAGGATGATGTCGTTCCTGACGAGCTGAGGCTTCTGTTCCTCGTGGACGCCCTCGCCCCCTCGTACGCGGCAACGCTCACGAGCCCGGTGGGGGTGCCAACCGTCGAGCTTGCCGCGCATTTCAGCGGCGCTGCCGCGGTCTCACCCTGGGTACTCGTCGAAGCACACACCACGACAGCAACCGCGAGCGGCTGGGTCACTGAAACCATCAATGTGTGGGGCGAAGACCGCACACACCTCGTCGAGGCGAGACAACTCAGGCTCGTGCGCCCTGCACGAACCTCGTAAGCTCACACCAAGCAAAGAAGCTGAAAGGACAGCATGTTGAGAGACGCAGTCATCGTTGAGGCAGTACGCACACCAGTGGGCAAGGGCAGGCCAAACGGCGCCCTCGCCGACGTTCACCCAGTCGACCTCCTCGCACACTCACTGAGCGCGCTCATCGAGCGAACGGGCATTGATCCCGCTCTCGTCGACGACGTTATCGGCGGCATCGTGAGCCAGGTCGGCGAACAGGGTGGCAACATCACCCGACGCGCGGTCCTCGCAGCGGGGTTCCCTGACTCTGTCCCAGCGACCTCGATCGACCGCCAGTGCGGCAGCAGTCAGCAGGCGCTCCACTTCGCGGCGCAGGGAGTCATCTCCGGTGCATACGAGATCGCGATCGCGGCCGGTGTCGAATCGATGAGCAGAGTGCCCATGGGCGCCTCAGTCGCAGGGGCTGGCGACATCGACGGCGAGCGCCTCGCTGAACGGTACCCTGAGGGGCTCGTCGACCAGGGCATCTCGGCTGAGCTCATCGCTGCGAAGTGGAACATCTCGCGTGAAGAGATGGACCGTTTTGCGCTCAGCTCGCACGAGAAGGCAGACGCTGCAACCCGTTCGGGCGCGTTTGACGCGGAACTTGCCCCCATCGCCGGGCTCACGCACGACGAGGGAATTCGAGCTGGCGGCACCCTCGAAAAACTCGCAACGCTGCAGCCAGCGTTCGCTACCGAGCAGATGGCGGCACGCTTCCCGCAGATCGACTGGAAGGTGACCGCCGCCTCGTCGAGCCAGATCAGCGATGGCAGCGCCGCAATCATGGTGATGACGAGCGACATGGCGGCGAAGCTGGGCCTGACGCCCCTCGCACGGGTGCACAGTTTCGCAGTCGCCGGCGCAGACCCGCTGTACATGCTCACCGCGGTCATCCCGGCCACCCGCAAGGTGCTGGAGAAGGCAGGCCTCACGATCGACGATATTGACCTCTTCGAGGTGAGCGAGGCGTTCGCCCCTGTCGTGCTTGCCTGGGCGAAAGAGACTGGCGCTGACCTGTCAAAGGTCAACGTGCGCGGCGGAGCGATCGCTCTCGGCCACCCACTCGGCGCCAGCGGGGCACGCCTCATGACGACGCTCGTGCACGCGCTCAAGGAGTCCGGCGGGAAATACGCGCTGCAGACAATGTGCGAGGGTGGCGGGATGGCGAACGCCACCATCCTCGAACGCCTGTAGCGCTGCCGACTGGTTCGGGAGTTCGGGGCCCGCTCACTCGGGCGAGGAACCGGGCTCCCGACCACCAGCGGCCCACGCTTCCCAGAGGTGAGCATAGGTTCCGCCCGCCGCTCGGAGGTCGCTCGGAGCACCGTCTTCGACGACGCTGCCCGCATCCATCACCAGCACCCTGTCGCAGGCGTCTGCCTGGGACAGCCTGTGCGCGATGATGAGCACCGTGTGCCCGGCGCAGGCGTCCCGGATGAGCGCGTCAAGCTCTCGCGCCTGCGCACCGTCTGACCCGGCTGTCGCCTCGTCGAAGATCATGACCGGTGACTGCCTGAGGAGCGCACGGCCGATCGCGAGCCGTTGCGTGAAGGCGCCGTCGACCTCCGCCGACCCGAGTTCGACATGCAGCAGCTCCGGGCTCCCGATCCGATCCGCGACGCTGCGCAACGCTTCGGCAGACGCGGCCCGGTTCGCGAGTATAAGGTTCTCGGCGAGTGTCGCGCTGAACACGTGCGGGTGCTGATCCACAACCGTGACGAGCCGCGCGGCATCCTCCGCTGTGAGTGAACCGGGGTCTGCTCCGTGCACGCGCACCGTCCCTGCTGAAGCAATGAGGTGCCCGGCAAGCACACGAGCAAGCGATGTCTTCCCGGCGCCCGAAGCGCCGACAAGTGCGACAACTTGCCCGATCGGCACGCGCACAGTGACGTCCCTGAGCACCGGCGTACCGTCGATGGTGAGCGATACCCCGTCGAGGGCGAAGGCATCGCCCGGCACCGCCCCTTCGGTGGCCGGCCTGCCCCCTGGGGCGCTTCCACGCAGCTCGTCCGCTGGCGCGCCCTGACCACTCGCCGCGTCAACGATCCCGGTAACACGCCGCAGGGAGGCGCTCGCCGCCAGGAGGTCGTCGATGACGAGCAGGAGCGCACTCATCGGGCCGAATAGGGCAAGCATGACCAGGAGGGCAGTGGTTGCTTGACCAACCGTCGCGTGTCCCGTCGTGACGAGCGCGAAGCCGGTAAAGAGCAACGCGACCGTGCCAAGCATCTCAGCGAATCCAAGGCGCAGGAAGAAGCGGCTCTGCACGATGCGAATGACCAGAGCCGAGCGCACCACCGCCCACGACCGGCGCCCGAGCACCTCGCGCGCGCGGGGTGCAGAACCGAAGGCGCGAATCGCCTCGCGTGAGCGGAGCGCCTCATACAGTCCCGCTGAGCGGCGGGCAACCGCCGCACGCTGACCCTGGTACAGCCTGGGCGCACGATGAAGATACGCGCGCACCGCGAACACGTAAACCGGGATGATGACGAGGACGACCCCGAAGAAGGCGGGGTGCAGGGCAAACAGTCCGACGAGGGTCATGCCGACGGCAGCGGCCGAGCTTGCAAGGGTCGGGATCGGGCCGGAGATAGCCTCTCGCAGGGCGTCGACGTCGTCGCTACCGCGCGACGTGAGCTCTCCGGTCGGAACTGCGTCCGCGACACTGCCCGGCAGCCCAAGCGCCGCCGCTGCCACGCGGCGCCGCACGTCTGCGAGCAGGGATTCGAGGCTGAACGTGAGCAGGATCGCCGCCGCCGCCGAAAGGAGCGCAGCGGCGACTAGCCCGCCAAGGGCTGCCGCCCCGATGGGAAGCAGTGCATCGCGCTGACCAGCTTCGACGGCATCGACCAGGGTGCCGAGTGCAAACGGGAGCACCAGCCCAGCTGCTGCGGCGAGCGCGAACAGCAGCAGCGCGGCGAGGAGCCTGGTGCGCCACGGACGCAGCAGGCTGAGTAGCCAGCGGCGCGAGCGGGCTGCGGAGGCGAGTGGGAGTGCCGGGGTCATCCGAGGAGCTCCCGGTACTCCGGCGATCCCAGCAGTTCGTGGTGACGTCCGCGGATGACGCCGCCTGCGCCGACGACGTGCACTTCGTCAGTCACCGCGAGCAGTGCGGGCGACGTCGTGACGAGCAGCACCGCACGGTCGCGAACCGTGTCGCGAAGGCAGTCGGCGATGAGCTGCTCGGTGGCTGGGTCGAGCGAGGAGGTCGGGTCGTGCAGCACGAGGGCGGGCGTGTGGGCCGCGTATGCCTGCGCTAGGGCTGCCCGCTGCAATTCGCCGCCCGAGATAGCCGGGCTCACCGCTTGGGCCGCCGCACGGTGCGCGGCCCCGGCTGGTCGGAGTGAGGCGCCCGCGACCCGCTGCGCCGCGACAAGGAGGCGCTCAGCGAGTTGCGCGGCTGGAAGCGTCGCGCTGTCGGATCCGCCAAGCACGATTCGCCCGGCGTGGACGGCGCCGCAGTGCCGCAGCGCCGCGATGAGTTCGTGGGCCACAACAGTCGGTGCGGCAACGCCCACAATCTGCCCTCGGCGGGCCGCGAGCGACAGGCCGATGCTGACGCCCCCGGGCCCGGCTCGGGTACCGACTCCGGTAGCGGCTCCAGTACCGAGCGGCATCTCCCGGAGTTCAATCTCGGGCGCCCCGTCCCCGCCTGCCGAGACGGTAGCCCCGGGCTCCGGCCGCGACTCGCCTTCGGAGAGGAGTGCGAGCACGCGCGCGGCCGAGGCGAGCGCGGCGAGCCAGACGGTGGCGAGGTTAATCGCGAGCGCCTCAAGTGGCCCGATCACGAGCTGCACAAGCCCAACGACGATCACGAGCTGCCCGACGGTGATGGTGCCAGCGAGTGCCAGGTATCCCGCGACCACCGCGATCGCGACGACCAACAGTGCGGAGAGGCTTCGGGAGAGTGCGACGAACCGTTGCTCGGCTGCCCGAGCGCGCTTCGTCGCTGCGAGCGCCTCCCGGTTCGCGGCGGTGTGCCGCTCGAGCGCCCACGACGCGGCGCCGAAGCCCCGCAGCGTGCGCGCGCCCGTGAGCATGTCGGCTGTGACCGCGCCAACCCCAGCGATGCGTTCCTGTTCCCTCTCGGTCCGTTCGCGAAATGGCCTGCCCACCCACTCCATCGTGAGCACGAGCACGACGCCGCCCGCGAGGACCGCAACACCGAGCGGCCACCAGATCAGGGTCAGTGCGACCCCGGCGTAGCCGAGCGCCGCGAGCTCCGCGATGGGGAAGATGACGATAAGCACAGATTGCGAGAGCCGGGTGACGTCTGAGCCTGCAATTGACAGCAGTTCACCGGTCGCACGTGGGCCGCTGAACCCTGTCGGCGCCAACAGCCGATCCGTCACCGCGAGCCGGAGCCTGTGTTGCACGCTCTCGACGGCGCGAAGGCCGAGCCGGGAGCCGTACTGGTAGGCGAACACCAACACGAGGAAGTCAGCGACGAGCACCGCAGCCCAGAAGGTGACACCGCCGAGGTCGCCCGTGGCGACGCCGTTGTCGATCGCGAGACCGATGAGCACCGGCACCGTGAAGCTCGCGACCTGTTGCAGCACCATCAACGCGGCGGCTCCAGCGGCGAGCCAGGGCGCGGCCGAGAGGGTGCGCAATACGAGGCCCCTGGGGTTCCGTGCACCCGCAAGGTTGAGCGCTGTGGAGGTCATGGATGCGCCAGCGTCAGCAGCAGCTCACCCCACCCGATTGATCGGGGTGTCCCGATGAGCCCTGCGGCGGTCACGACCCCGGTGAGCTCCTCAAGGGTGCGCATTCCCACGCCGGTGCGGCAGAGGGCTCGCAGGTCATCTCCCGCTTCGTGGTCATCGATCTCATCGATTCCGAGGAGGGTCTCGAAGACGAGCACGCGCGCTCCCGTCTGCGACGCCTGGCGCAGCAGGTGTGCGGCGTCCGCGTCTGGCAGGTCGCGCAGCGCGCCAACGAGCAGCACTGTTCCGTCGGTGGCGGGCCACAGGTCGAGTCCGGTGCCGTGAGCCACCGTCACACGCTCGCGCATGGTGGCGGGCAGCACGGCAAGTTGCGCGGCAACTCGTGAGGGCCGTTCGAGCAGTGTCACGCGCAGCGTCGGGTCCGCGCCGAGTGCGCCTGCGAGCACGCTAAGCGCACCGTCGCCGGCTACGACGAGGTGCTCACCGGGTGCGAACGGCACCTCTTCGCTGCCGAACGAGGTGGCCACGTAGCTGAGTTCGTCAGCCTCGGCTGCGACGACCGCCGCGTCGAGCGCGGGATCCTCAGCCCGAGCAGCATCGCGGCCCGCGCCGACGGGCGCCCCGGTGCGAATCACTTCCACGAGGGAGGCGAGCGCGAGCTGCTCCCTCGCGCGCGGGTCAGCGAGGTCGAGCCCCTCGATCTCGTATTCGTCATCGAGGGCGCTGCCCGCGCGGGTGAGCACCCACCGCCCGTTCGTCTCGGCAAGCAGGTCGATGGTGGCGAGGTAGCGCAGCAACCGGGCGAGCGCGCCTGGGTGCGCGCCGAGGGTCTCAGCGAGTTCCGCGGTCGAGCGGCTCCCGGCACGCAACGCAGGGCCGAGACCGAGGGTGACGGCGGCGCGGAGCGCGAACGGCGGGACGAGGTCGCCGAGGTGGTGGAGGTCTGCGCCCTCGTCCTCATCGACGTCAACGTCGAGGTCGTCGCCGACAGGCGCCCGCCAGTAACCAGTTACCTCGACACGCTCCCGCGGGAGCTCCCGTTCCTTCCGCAGGTAGCTGCGGATCGGGCGGAGCACCCCTGTCTCCCCCGCGAACCAGCAGAATGGCTCGCCGTCACGCCACGGCTCAGCGAGCACGGCGTCGATGAGCGCGGTGGATCGGGCAGCTGGCACGCCGCCACGGTGCAGCCAGCGCAACTCGACACCGGCCGGGTGGTCGATCTCGAACTCGCTCGCCGAGTCGTCCACCTCCAACAGGGCGACGCCCGTCGCGTCGCGCGGCATCGTTTCGAGCCAGCGGGCGAGCGCCGGGATCGCGGTGTCGTCGCCGCCGATGAGCAGCCAGTCGGCCCCCTCGGGGTGCAGCCAGGCCATCTTCGGGCCCGCGATGTGGATCTCGGAGCCAGCAACGGCCGTCTCCGCCCAGTCGGTTGCGACGCCGCGCGCGTGGCGGGCAAAGTCGAGCACGAGCACGCCCGCCTCCGCGTCGAAGTCGCGCACCGTGTAGGTGCGCGACTCGGCTCGCGGGTCGCGCGGCCAGTCGATGAAGCGGTCGCGCTGCTCAGGCAGGGCGAGCACGCCGGTCTCGGGGTCCGGGTAGAAGATCTTCAGCTCGTCGTCGAAGCCGTCTGAGGCAAACGGCGGCAGCGTGAAGCCGTTGCGCTCCGCGCCGCGCAGCTCCTCGCCCTCGAGCTCGACGCGGCGCATGCCTGCGCTGACGTCGTAGGCCCGCCGCACGGTGAGCCGCCGGAGGCTGATCGGATAGGTGAGTTGGGGCCGAATACTCTTCGCCATCGTGCTGTCCCTGCTGCCTTATTTGACGATGGTCTCGAACTGCGCGACCATGCGGTCGAGCGCCCAGGGGTGGCTGAGCGGTGTCGGGTAGGCGAGCGGCGACGCGATCTCGTCGTCAAGGATGCCGTAGCGGCCGTCTTTCACAGCCCCGAGCTGCTGGAACAGGGCGTTGCTCTCTAGACCTGTCTGAGTGAGCACGCCTTCCTCGCCGAAGGGGTAGCCGACGAGCAGCACGTCAGAATCGAGCATGTCAATATTCTCGATACTCACCGCGTTGTTCTCGTCGGCGAACTCTGCAGCATTCGGGGGCAACACAAAGCCGAGGTCGGTGAAGAAGCTGACGTCGCTGCCCTCGTATGTCACGTAACTAATCTGCGACGGGTGCATGACGACGTAGGTGAGGGTCTTGCCCTGCCACTCAGGATGCGCAGCTGCAGCGTCGCTGAACGCCGCCTCAACCTCGGAGACGACCTCCTCGGCGCGCTCCTCGAGCCCGAGAGCTTTGCCCGCGAGCAGGGTGCGGTCGGCCCACGTGAGGTCGATGTTCTCCTGGCCCTTACCCCAGGTGACTACCGGCGCGATCTCGGCGAGCTTGTCGTAATCGTCGTCGAGCGTCCAACCGCTCGTCGCGAGAATCGCGTCGGGCTCCGCCGCCGCGATAGCGATGTAGTCGGTGCCATCAGTTGAGTCGTAGGTTTCAAGCTCGATGCCGCGTTCGTCAAGCGTCTCCTGGGTCCACGGGTCGAAGTCGTTCGCCGCGTACTTCCCCGCGAGGATCGGCTCAACGCCGAGCGCGAGCGCGATGTCAAGATCGACAGCGGTCACAACCGCAACCTTCTTCGGCTGCTCCTCGAGCACGGTGGTGCCCCACGGGTTTTCGAGCGTGAGCGGGAAGCCGCCCGCGCTCTCGGTGCCGGCCCCGTTCCCTGCCGGCTGTGCCGGCGTCCCGCAGCCTGCGAGCAGCCCAGCGGTGACGATTGCTGCGGCAACAGCCGCTACTCGGCGCTTGGATCTCAGAGTCATCGTGTTTCTTCTTTCACTCGAAGTGGTGTTGGTTCGTTCGGGGTACCCGACCGGATCCGCCCGCGCGGAAGGATGAGCGGCGACCCGGTGTCAGGGTCTGCAATGACACGGCAGGCCAGGCCAAATACCTCGGCGACGAACGCCTCAGTGACGACTTCTCGAGGCGATCCGACCGCGGCGATGGCGCCGTCTTTCAGCGCGACAACCTGGTCGGAGTATGCGGCCGCCTGCTCGAGGTCGTGCAGCACAAGCAGCACGGTCTTGCCGTGGTCGTGCCGGAGACTCGCGAGGAGCTCGAGCACCTCGATCTGGTGCGCGATGTCAAGAAAGGTGGTCGGCTCATCCAGCAACAAAATCGGGGTGGTCTGGGCGAGCACCATCGCGATCCACGCGCGCTGCCGTTGCCCGCCCGAGAGTGAGTCGACCGGGCGCAGAGCAAAACTCGCGGTGCCTGTGAGTTCGAGCGCCTCGGCGACGGCGTCGGTATCGCCAGCGGTTCCCCGCCCGAACGAGCGCCCGTGCGGGTGCCTGCCGCGCCGCACGAGGTCCACGACGGTGATGCCCTCGGGGGCGAGTGGCGACTGGGGCAGCAGCCCAAGCTTGCGTGCCACGTCTTTCGTTGGCATCCGGTGGATATCTGCACCGTCGAGGTAGACGGACCCGCGCGAGAGGGGCTGGATCCGCCCCAGGGCCTTGAGCAGCGTCGATTTTCCGCTGCCATTCGGGCCGATGAGGGTGGTGATCTGGCCGCTTGGCACCGCAAGCTCGAGCTCCGAGATGACGTCGTGCTTGGCGTAGCCGACGGTCACCTCGTCGGCGCGGAGCGCATTGTCGCGAGTGGTCATACGGAGGCCTTCTTCCGAACGAGGAGAACGATGAGCACGGGGGCCCCGAAGAGGGCGGTGATCGCCCCCGTTGGCACCGGGCTGATGAGTGGCAGCGTTTGGGCGGCGATGTCCGTCGCGCCGAGGAGTGTGGCGCCGACGAGTGCCGCGACCACCGGTGCGTCGGGGACCCGAAGCAGCCGCGTGGCGATCGGCCCGGCGACGAGCGCGACGAACGCGATCGGCCCCGTGACCGAGGTGACGAGCGCCGCGAGGAGGGTCGCGAGCAGCAACGCTGCGAGCCGGATCACTGGCACGCGTACCCCGAGCCCCGCTGCGAGTTCGTCACCGAGCGCGAGGTCGCTGAGTGGGCGCTTGAAGAGCAGTACGAGCGCGAGACCGGCGGCGAGAGAAGCGGAGAGCAGCGTGACGCCCTCGAAGTCGGAGCCGTTGAGCGAGCCGATGAGCCACAGCATTGCGCGCTGCGTGCTCACCTCGTCGAGCCGGGTGACGATGAATGTGATAATCGCGCTCGCACATGCCCCCACCCCGATGCCGATGAGGATGAGCCTGTAGCTCTGTACCCCACCCGACCAGCTCAGCGCGTACACGATCAGGGCGACCACGACGGCGCCGAGCATCGCGCCTGCCTGCACGCCAAGCCCCGTTGCACCGAGACCCGCGATAACAATCATCGCGCCAGCACCAGCGCCCGAGGAGATCCCGATGATGTCGGGCGTCGCGAGCGGGTTGCCGAAGAGCCGCTGGGAGAGCGCACCGGACAGCCCGAAGAGCGCGCCGCCGAGGAGCGCGACGAGTGCGCGAGGCAGATTGGTGCGCCGCACAACATAGTCCGCGAGACCGTCTCGCTGGCCGAGTGCCGCTGGGATCACGTCGCCGGCCGCGATCTCGGCGTCTCCCGTGAGGAGGAGCTGTGTGACGAGTAGACCGAACGCGAGAACCAAGAACGCCCCGACGACACACGTGTGCCGCACACGCGTGAGTCGAACGTGCGCGCGGATGCGGGCTGCGGTCTCCCGCGCTCCCGCTTCGGCCAGTGAAACCCGCGGCCGCTGCACCTGCTCCGTCATGTCGCCGGCCTGACTCTGCGACGGGCAAGGTACACGAAGAAGGGTGTGCCGACGACCGCCGTCATGATCCCGACCTCAAGCTCGCCGCGCCCCGGCACGAGTCGCGCGGTGACATCCGCTGCCGTGAGGAGAAGCGCTCCGGTAAGAATCGAGTAGGGCAGCACCCAGCGGTGCTCGGTACCGACGAGCATCCTGGCGAGGTGCGCGGCGACGAGCCCCACGAATGCGACCGGTCCGACAGCGGCCGTGGCAACCGCAGCGAGGAGCACACCAACGCCCGCAGCCCACAGCCGGGCTGGGCCGACGCGTACCCCAAGACCCGCGGCAACCTCATCGCCAAGGGCGAGCGCGTCAAGCGAGCGACCGAGCGTGAACACGAGTACGAGTGCGACAACAGCGAACGGCAGCAGTTCGCCGATGACGCTGCCTCGGCCGACAAGGGAACCGACCGACCACGACCGCAGGCTCGAATAGACTGCAACATCGCGCACGGTCAGCAGCGTGACAACGCTCATGAGCAGGGCTGCAACTGCGGCACCGGCGATCACGAGCGAAATCTCGCGCGAGGCAGTCGTCGTTGCGCGGCTGATAAACGCAACAGAGACCGCAGCGATCGCCGCGCCAACGAGCGCGAACCAAAAGTAGCCGCTCGGCTCGTACACACCAAACATGACGATGCCCACGACGACCGCAGCGGCTGCGCCAGCTTCGACACCCAGAATCCCCGGGTCTGCAAGCGGGTTACGGGTCACTGCCTGCATGATCGCTCCCGCGGCCCCGAGGCAGGCTCCGACGAGCAGGCCGAGCACCACCCGTGGCAGACGC
>JAGNOB010000016.1 GCA_017990305.1 Leucobacter sp. | reverse complement strand
ACGAAGCCAAGGGGGCGGGCCGGCAACCGCCGACCCGCCCCGTACCCACTGCGCTGCGGTTGCAGCGAGCCCCTCGGTTACTTCGTAAGGAACACGAGCGTCTCTGCGACGCGGTTCGAGAAGCCCCACTCGTTGTCGTACCAGGCTGAGATCTTCACGAGCTTCCCATCGACGCGTGCCAGGCCGGAGTCGAAGATCGACGAGTGCGGATCAGCGACGATATCGCTGGAGACGAGCGGATCCTCGGAGTAGAGCAGCACGCCGTTCAAGGGGCCCTCAGCTGCCGCCTTGAACGCGGCGAGAAGCTCCTCGCGAGTAACGTCGCGCTGCACTATGGCCGTCAGCTCGACAATCGATCCGACCGGGGCGGGAACGCGCAGCGCGTCGCCCTGGAGTTTGCCGTCAAGCTCGGGCAGCACGAGGCCAATAGCCTTTGCGGCCCCGGTCGTTGATGGCACGATGTTGATGGCCGCGGCGCGGGCGCGGCGCGGATCCTTGTGCGGGCCGTCCACCAGGCTCTGGTCGCCGGTGTAGGCGTGCGCGGTCATCATGAAGCCCTGTTCGATGCCCGCGAAGTCATTGAGCACCTTCGCAACGGGCGCAAGCGCGTTCGTGGTGCACGACGCGCTTGAGATGATGCGGTGCTGCTCAGGGTCGTACGCCTCGGTGTTCACGCCGTACGCCAGAGTAACGTCGGCGCCCTTCGAGGGGGCGCTCACGAGCACGCGCTTCGCGCCGGCTTCGAGATGCTGGGCGGCATCCTTCGCCTTTGTAAACCGTCCGGTGGACTCTACGACGACGTCAACGTCGAGTTCGCCCCACGGCAGCTGGGCCGGTTCGCGCTCAGCAAGGATCTTGATCTTGCGGTCGCCGACAACAAGGAACTCGCCCTCAAAGCTCATTCGCTCTTTGGCGCGCCCGTAGACAGAATCAAAGTTGAAGAGCTGAGCGAGCGCAGCTCCGTCGCCGAGGTCGTTCACCGCGACAATGTCGAGATCACTCCCCTGATCGAGGATGGCGCGGAGCACGCCGCGACCGATCCTGCCGAAACCATTGATTGCAATGCGAGCAGTCATTTTTCCATCTCTTTCGGACGTCTTCCTTGGGGTACTCCATCCATTCTCATGTCAAAGAGAATCACCCTCAAGTGGCATTAACGCCCACTCCCGCAAGCATCACGCCACCAAGCGCAGCGGCCTATTCGCCCTGCGTAAACGTCCGCCGATACTCGCTCGGGGTCGTGCCCAACACGCGCCGAAAGAACTGCCGCAGGTTTGCCCCAGACCCGAGCCCAACCGACAGGGCAATCTCGTCAATACCGAAGTCCGTATTTTCAAGAAGTTCACGGGCGAGATCGATGCGCGCACGCATGACCCACTGCATTGGCGTGTAGCCGGTCTCCTCACGGAACCGTCGAGAAAAGGTGCGTGGCGACACGTTCGCGTGACGGGAGAGCGACTCAATTGTGAGCTGTTCGTCGAGGTGCGTGAGCGCCCACTCGCGGGTTGCCGAGAAACGCTCTCCGATCGTCGGCGGCACACTCCTGCGCACGAACTGGGCTTGCCCGCCACTCCGGTAGGGCGCTGCGACCAAACGCCTCGCCGCGTGGTTCGCGGTCGCCATCCCCAGATCGCCACGCAAAATATGCAAGCACAGGTCGATCCCTGATGCCGCACCCGCCGAGGTGAGCACAGCGCCCTCGTCGACGAACAGGACACTCTCATTGACCTGAATCTTCGGGAAGCGCTCCGCGAAGATCCTCGAATAGTGCCAGTGCGTGGTGGCCCGTTTGCCGTCGAGCAGCCCCGTTGCAGCGAGCGCGAATGCCCCAGTCGAAATTGCAGCTATGCGCGCACCACGATGGTGCGCTGCGATGAGCGCGCTCACGAGCGCCGCGGGCGGCTCGTCGCGGTCGGGGTGCCGGTAACCCGGAATGAAGATCAGCTCGGCTTCTTCGAGAGCCTCGAGACCGTGCTCGACAACGTACGACAGCCCATCTCCGCCGGCGACAAGCCCGGGAGCGACGCCGCACACACGCACCTCGTAGGGCATGCTTGGCCGGGTGGTGAACACCTGCGCCGGAATGCCGACGTCGAGTGGCTTCGCGCCGTCCAAAATGACAACCGCGACGCGACGCAGCCGGTCAACCATGGCCTACCCTATTCGCCGGTGCGGTTGCGCTGCCGCATTGCGCGCTCCGCCTCACGCTTGTCCTGGTGTTCGCGAAGCGTTTGTCGCTTGTCGAATTCCTTCTTGCCCTTGGCGAGCGCGATCTCAACCTTCACTCGCCCATCGAGGAAGTAGAGCCGCAGTGGCACAATCGTCATGCCACCCTCGCGGGTCTTGTCGTGCAGCTTGTCGATCTGCTTCCGGTGCAGCAGCAGCTTGCGCTTGCGCCGTGGCGAATGATTCGTCCATGAGCCATTCAAGTATTCGGGAATATAGGCAGCGTCGAGCCATGCCTCGCCACGGTCAATGAACACGTAGCCGTCAACGAGTGAGGCCCGGCCCATACGGAGCGACTTCACCTCACTCCCTGTGAGTACCAGCCCTGCTTCGTAGGTATCGAAGATGAGATAGTCGTGGCGCGCCTTTTTGTTTGAGGCGATGAGCTTCTCACCGGTCTCCTTAGGCATGTTCACTTCCTCCCATGGTCTGGCACGCGAGTGCGCGCAAGGATCCAGCCTAGCGGAGCGGCGCGGCGTCGTGCGAACTGCGGTGATTCGCACCGCACGACAACCGCGCCAGCATCACACTCGCAGATATCTCGTGATGGCGATCTTCGCCGCGATCGCTGAGAGGATGACGCCCAGCGCAATAAGGATCGGCGGCACGATCAGCGATTGCTCGACCGTAATATAACTCGTGAACGGCACTTCCTGCACGAGGAAACCTTGCACGAAGAACTTCACAATCGCAACGGAGGCTGCCCCGGCAAGGATCGCCCCGATGAGGGCTGCAATGATGCCCTCAAGGATGAACGGTGTCTGGATAAATCTGTTCGAAGCGCCGACGAGGCGCATGATGCCGATTTCCCGTCGCCGGGAGAATGCGGACAGTCGGATCGTGGTGGAGATGAGCAGCATCGCAGCGATCAACATCAGCCCAGCGATACCTATCGCCGTGTAACTTGCGACACCTAGGAAGAGGAAGATGCGGTCGAGCAGACTCTGTTGGTCCTTCACGCTCTGCACGCCAGGGATGCCAGCGAAGGTCTCGAGAATGATCTGCGACTTCGCTGCGTCCTTGAGTTTTACCCAGTAGGTCTGGTTCAGCTGGTCGGGGCTCGTCACATCGAGGATCGGGTTGCCCTCGAACTGCTGCGTGAACTCTTCGTAGGCTTGGTCGTGGTCGAGGAAGAAGTAGTCGTCGACGTACGGCGCAAGCACCTCATCGTTCAACGCGCCTTCGACCGCCGTAATGACGTCTTCGCCCGCGTCTGTACCGTCACAGGTAGCGCTGCGATCGTGCTCCGTGCACAGGTAGACGGCGACCTGGGCGCGGTCGTACCAGAACGACTTCATCTGCTGGACCTGCTGCTGCATGAGAATCGCAGCGCCGACGAAGGTGAGCGACACAAAGGTCACCAAAATGACCGAGATAACCACCGAGAGGTTGCGGCGAAGCCCGCTCCACACCTCACCAAATACGAGCCTGAATCTCATCGGGTCGGCCCCACATTTCCCTGGTCTTCATCGCTGAGGCCGAGGCGCTCCGCAAAGCCGCCCGACTCCGCGACCTGCACGGTGCTCTCTACATCCGGTTCAAGGAACGAGGGTATCCGTTTCCCAGGCACCGCCTCGTCTGGCGGCGGTGGGACAGTCAGGTCGCTTGGCTCCTCAAGCCGCGTCGCGAGTGGATCATCAATGTCGTCAGCCATTGGCTCCGCCGCGGCCGACGGCAGCGGTTCAAAGAGCTCAGCAGCAACGGCCTCGACAGCGGCATCCGCTGCGTCCTGCGTCTCCATCCGGTCAACCTCAGGGGCGAGCGCTGCGCGAACAACTGCCTCGGTGGTGCGCAGCACCCGTGCACCGGTCTCACTCAGCTCGGCGACCGGGATCGACGCGGTGTGGCCGTAGCCTCCCTCAACATCGTCTCGCACGACTACGCCCTGCGACAGCTCGACTACCCGCTGCTGCATAATGTCAACGAAGGTCGCCTCGTGTGTTGCCATGACAACCGTTGTGCCTGCTGCGTTAATTGATTTGAGCAGCTGCATGATCCCGAGACTCGTGGCCGGGTCAAGGTTGCCGGTTGGCTCGTCCGCAAGCAGAATCGCTGGCTTGTTCACGATCGCACGCGCGATCGCAACTCGCTGCTGTTCACCGCCCGACAGTTCGTGCGGAAACCGCTTAGCTTTGCCGGTAAGGCCGACCATCTCGAGCGTGTCGGGCACGGCTTCCTGGATGAAGCCACGCGACTTGCCGATCACCTGCAGGGTGAACGCCACATTGTCGAAGACGGTCTTGTTCGCGAGCAACCGGAAGTCCTGGAAGACGTTCCCGAGCCCCCGACGAAAGTAAGGAACCTTGCGCGAGGAAATCTTGCTCAGGTCCTGACCCGCGACATGCACCTCACCCGAGGTCGGCCGATCCTCGCGCAGGATAAGCCGCAGGCAGCTGGACTTGCCGGAGCCTGACGCGCCCACGATGAAGACGAACTCGCCGCGATCGATTTTGAGATCGATCCCTTCGAGCGCGGGCTTTTGCGTGCCGCGGTACTTCTTGGTGACGTTTTCAAAGAGGATCATAACGCCACAGAGACTACGCGGCGTTGGGTGAATAACCGCTGAGGCGCGCGCGAGTCTCAAGCATTCCCGGCAAGCTTTGCACCAGCCCAGGGCTCTCTGTGAGAGGTCTGCCGCCGCTAGCGGTTCAGCGAACGCCAGCGGATACCCGCCGCGATAAACCCATCCAGGTCGCCGTCAAACACCGCGTCGGGCTGCGAAGACTCGAAACCAGTGCGCAGATCCTTCACGAGCTGCTGACCATACAAGAAGTACGAACGAATCTGGTCTCCCCAGCTCGCAGTGATGTTGCCAGCCAGCTCCTTCTTCTTCGCGGCTTCCTGCTCCTTCTGGAGCACGAGCAGTCGAGTCTGGAGCAACCGCATCGCGGCGGCGCGGTTCTGTATCTGGCTCTTCTCGTTCTGCATCGAAATGACGATGCCGGTGGGAAGGTGGGTGATGCGCACCGCGGAGTCGGTCGTGTTGACTGACTGGCCGCCCGGTCCGCTCGACCGGTACACGTCCACCCGAATATCGTTCTCAGGGATCTCAACTTCGGTTGCCGCAGCGAGCAGCGGGATGACCTCTACCGCCGCGAAGCTCGTCTGCCGTTTGTCCGCGGAGCCGAACGGGCTGATGCGTGCGAGCCTGTGCGTGCCAGCCTCGACCGAAAGAGTGCCGAACGCGTAGGGAGCGTCAACCTCAAAGGTTGCCGATTTGATGCCAGCCCCCTCGGCATACGAGGTGTCGAGCACCTTCGTCGGGTACTCGTGATCCTCAGCCCAGCGCAAATACATGCGCAGGAGCATCTCGGCGAAGTCGGTCGCGTCGTCGCCACCGGCGCCCGAGCGGATCGTGATGACAGCCGACTCCGAGTCGTATTCACCAGACAGCAGCGTCTGCACCTCAAGGTCTTGCACATAGGCCTCGATCGACGCGAGCTCTGCATCGGCCTCGGCCTGCGTGTCAGCATCGCCCATTTCCTCAGCGAGGTCGCCGAGCACCTCGACATCGTTAATACGTGCTTCGACGCCGCGCACCTTGCGCACCCGCGCTTGGCGGTGCGACAGCCCGCTTGTCACCTTCTGCGCGGCCTCGGGGTCGTCCCACAGGTCGGGGGCAGCTGCCTGCTCCTCAAGCTCAGCGATCTCGCGATCGAGCTTGGGGAGGTCGGTGACCTCCGCGATATCGGCATAGGTGGCACGGAGCGAGCGGATCCGCGCGGAAAAGTCCTGTTCGAGCATGATGCACCAAGTTTACTCACCTCCGACGCACCGGCGCTGCACGATTCAGTATTCAAATGACCGTTTGGGCGGCAAGAACGGAGCGGTCGGCCCCGGCGTCAGCGTCCCACCCTGCCCGCAGTCGGCGCACGCTTTCCCGCAGGTCCGCCGCGGGTGCCGAGAACGGAAACCTGATGAATCGCTCAAACACCCCGGGGCTACCGAAGCGCGGCCCAGGGGCGATCCGCACTCCTTCGCGCGCCCCAGCGCGGGCCAGCCGCGTTGAATGCCGACCGCCGAGATCCACCCACGTGCTGACTCCCCCGCCCACCCTCGGCAATGTCCATTCGGGGAAATGCGCGGACACCTGCTCGGCGAGCACCCGGTATTGCGCAGCGTGCTCGACCGCACGCTCAGCAAGGATGTCGTCGTAGCGTTCGAGTGCAAGCAGCGCGATCACCTGTTCCCATGTGCCGGTGCCGAGATCTCCGATGCGCCGCGATACCTCGAGGCGTGAGATAAGTTCCGGAGTGGCCCGGATCCAGCCGATCCGCAGCCCGCCCCACACCGATTTGCCGAGGGAGCCAACCGTGATAATTGCGTCCTGCTGATGGGAGTGCTCTGCCGCCGCGGCGAAGGGCGAGACGAGCCGGGGAGGACCAAGCGTGAGCTCCGCAGTCGTCTCGTCGGCGAGAATGTAGGCCCCCTGTGCGGTGAGCGTTGAGATGAGCTCGGTGCGCAGCTCCTCTGGCATGCTCTGGCCGGTCGGATTGTGATTGTCGGGAATGAGGTAGGCGAGGCACGGCGACGTGCGCTTAGCGATGTCCACGATGCTGGCTGCGTCATACCCGTCGGATGCAACCGGCAGCTCAGCAACGAGAGCACCGGTGGCCGCGAGTGCCTCCCGGGCGTTCGGGTAGCTCGGTGATTCGATGAGGCTTCGGTCGCCCCGCCGCAGCAGCGTTCGCGCAACGAGGAAGTTCGCGTGCTGCGCCCCCAACGTCACCATGATTTGCTCGGGAGTCGTCGGGAGGCCGCGTGCAGAGTAGCGGTCGGCGATCGCACGGCGGAGGTCCTCGCGTCCGATGGTGTCATAGCCGAGGAGCTGGAATGCGTCTGGGTACTCAGCGAATGCCCGCGCGCTCAGCGTCGACAGACCCTGCCACGGCGCAGGGCAGGCTGTCGTCAGGTCGATCTCGGCGAGCCCGTCGACCGCGTCTTCCCGCGGTCCGGGGCGCTGGCTACGGATCACTGTCCCCGAGCCCTGTCGGGAGTGCGCAAGCCCGCTCTCCCGCAGCCGCTGATAGCTCGCACTTACTGTCGTGCGGCTGACGCCGAGCGCCTCAGCGAGCGGTCGCTCCGCAGGGAGCGCGGTGCCGACAGGCACCGTGCCGTCACGTGCAAGCAGTGCGACCGAGTCGCTGAGCTCGAGGTAACTGTGTCCGTCCCCACGCCAGTCTCCCAGGAGCTGGACGAGTCGCCGTGCAGTAAGCCGTTGCGCGATCATGAAGCCACTCTATGCAAAGTGGCCTCTTGAACACCAGGCCAAATTCGAGTGGACTGACTCCATGCTGTTTCGACTCGCGCGACTTATCCCCGGCCTCCTCCTCTACGGAATCGCTGACGCTTTCATGATTCGTGCCGCCGTCGGCGTCGACTCGTGGACAGTGTTCGCACAGGGCGTCGCGCAGCACACCCCGCTCAGCATCGGACTCCTCACCAACATCATCGGACTCGCCGTGCTCCTGCTCTGGATCCCGCTCCGGCAGCGCCCCGGCCTCGGCACCGTGCTCAACATCATGCTCGTCGGTCCGGGAATCGATCTCGGGCTGTGGCTCTTGCCTGCACCCGAGCCTCTCTGGCTTCGGGTCGTGTTCTTCACGACAGGCATGCTCCTGCTCGCGGTTGCGAGCGGAATTTACATCGGCGCGCACCTCGGGCCAGGCCCGCGCGATGGGCTCATGACCGGGATCCACAACCGGTTCGGGACCCCAATCTGGATCGGCCGAACGGCGGTCGAACTCACTGTGCTCGCGCTCGGATGGCTGCTCGGCGGAAACGTCGGGCTCGGCACCGTCGCTTTTGCCCTACTCATCGGCCCCCTCTGCGGTATCACGCTGCCGCTCTTCGACCCCGAGGCCCGCAAGCTCGTGCGCGAAACGCGAGAGCGGGAAGCGGCCGAAGCCGCTCCCCGCCCCTAGCGAGATGCTGCGCGTCAGCCGACCTCGTTGCCCTCCGGCAGCTTGTTGTAGCCGGTGACTGGCTGGATCTCGTCGAAACCGGCAACCTTCTTGCGGAAGCCCTTCGTCAGGAACAGCAGGTAAATCAGGCCAAGCGCGGCCCACGCAACACCTCCAACGAGGGCGCCGAAGTGCAGGTTTGCCCACAGCACGCCCGTCAGGATCATGCCAATGCCCGGCATCACAATGTAGTTGAAGATGTCCTTCGGAGTGCGGCGGCGGCCCTGCTTGATCGCAAACCACGCGATCACCGACACGTTCACCGCGGTGAACGCGATGAGCGCACCGAAGTTGATGAAGGCAGAAATGATCTCGAGGGTGAACGCCATCGCTAGCAGGCTCACCACACCGGTGAGCACAATGTTGAAGGTCGGGGTGTGCGTCTTCGGGTTGACGTAGCCGAAGAACTTCCTGGGTAGCACGTTGTTGCGGCCCATGACGAGCAGCATTCGCGACACTGACGCGTGCGAGGCGAGACCCGATGCGAGCGTTGCCGCGAAGCCCGCCGCGGTCAGCACGGCCTGCAGCACGGGGCCACCCACGAACTGACCAATGAGGGGCAGCGTCGAATCCTCAACGAACTGCATGTCGCCACCCGGAGCAAACACCTGCCACTCCTGGAAACGGAGCTGGGTGAAGTAGCCGGCTACAAGGAAGATCGCCCCGCCAAGCACGACGGTGAGGAGGATCGCGCGCGGCACAATCTTCGGGCTCTTCGCTTCCTCGACGTACATAGTGACCGCGTCAAAGCCGATGAACGAGAAACACACGATGGTCGCGCCAGTGAGCACCGCACTCATTTGCACGCCCTCGTGGAAGAACGGCTGGGTGGATGCGATCGACCCTGCGCCCTCCCCGTCCTGCAGCTGCGCCCACACCATGACAACGAAGACCACCATGACAACGATCGAGAATACGAGCAGGATCATGTTCAGGTTCGAGGTGCCGCGCATCGTGAAGTAGATGACGCCGGTCACAAGCGCGCAATACAGCACCACCCAGATCCATCCCGGGGTGCCGGGGAACACGGCCTCAAGGTAGCTGCGGATAATGAGGCAGTTCACCATGGGAAGCAGCAGGTAATCAATGAGTGAGGTCCAGCCGACCATGAATCCGACGTTGGGGTGGATCGACTCACGCACGTACGTGTAGGCGGAGCCGGCGCTGGGAATTGCGCCAGCCATCTTGCCGTAGCTGACAGCCGTGAACATCATCACGATGAGCGCGACAAGGTAAGCAAGGGGAACAACGTTGTTGGTATCGCGAGCGACGAGGCCGAAGGTGTCAAACACGACCGTGGGGGTCATGTACCCGAGCCCGAGGCCGACGATGGCCCACAACCCCAGGTTCCGTTTGAGCGACCCGCCACGCTTTGCAGCGGGCGTGAACGTCTTTGTCATGTGCTCTCCTAAATACCGAGAGTCGCACAGGCTTCTTCGCTCCGATGCGACAACTGCTGGGGCGGAATTGTGTTCCGCCAGGAGATCATCCTGCACCCATTGGAGAGCACACGCAAAAGCCCGCCCAACAAACCGAATAATCTTCGGTTCGCGGGCGGGCTTTCAGGCGCAACCCTCAGGGGACGCTGAAAATTTCGTTAGCGACTTGCCAACTTTTTCTGTCGACTGATATTCACCGACTGCACGATAATCACAAGCAGCAGCGCCCCTACGAACACGATCGATGCGAGCACATTGGCCTGCGCTGGCACGCCCTTGAGGGCCGACACATAGATGAACTTCGGGAACGTCGTCGCCGTACCGGAGTTGAAGTTCGTAATAATGAAGTCGTCGAACGACAGTGCGAAGCTGAGCAGCGCGGCACCAATGATGCCAGGCATAAGCATCGGCAGGGTAATCCGCCAGAACACCTGCCCTGGCGATGCGTACAGATCTCGCCCAGCCTCCTCGATCGCCGGGTTCAGCGAGGCCACACGCGCCTTCACTGCAACCACCACATACGAGATACAGAACATCACGTGCGCGAGGATGACCGTGCCGAGGCCCTTCTCGACGCCAGCCAGGAGGAACTGCGCTGCAAGTCCGGCACCGAGCACGACCTCTGGGGTTGCCATCGGCGTGAACAGCAACAGGCTGATCGTCGAACGAAACTTGAAGCGATACCGCACGAGCGCAATAGCAATCATCGTGCCGAGCACGGTCGCGATGATCGTTGAGACGACGCCAACCATAATCGAGTTGGTGAACGCAGTACACACCTGGGGCGCCCCACACGGGTTCTGCCAGTTCGCGAGCGTAAAACCGTTCCAGACGATATTGTTGCGGCCGCGCTTCTCGTTGAAAGAGAAGAGGATGACGTGTGCGATCGGCAGCAGCAGGTATATCAACCCGATCGCGCCGACAACGGGAACAAAGGCTTTGCCTAGACTGAAACGTTTCACAGCAGATCCTCCGCCCCGCTCTTGCGCACATACGTCGCGATCATGATGAGGATGATGATCATCAGCACGATCGACAGCGCTGCCGCCATCGGATAATTCTGCGTTTGCAGGAAGTTCGACTCAATAACGTTTCCGATCATCGCCGTACTCGTGCCGCCCAAGAACTCCCGAGATGCAACGACATAGTCGCCAGACATCGGTATGAAGCTCAAGAGCGTGCCCGAGACGATGCCGGGCATTGAGAGCGGCAGCGTTACCCTGCGGAACGTCGTCACTGGCGACGCATACAGGTCAGACCCTGCCTCGAGCAATCGCAGGTCGAGCGCCTGCAGTGACGAGAACATTGGCAGCACCATGAAGGGAATGAAGTTGTACACAAGGCCGAAGATCACAGAGAAATGCGTGCCGATGAGCTCGCTCGGCAGAATCGACTTCCACGCGAGCGTGCGCAGCAGCATGCTGATGAAGAAGGGAGCGACGACGAGAATCAGCAGGATGCCCTGCAGCATCGGCTTCGACCGTACCTTCACCCCAATGAGATACGCCAGCGGGTAGCTGATGATGAGCCCGATAATCGTCGCAGTGAGTGCGTAGATGAAGGAGCGCAACAGATGCGGCCAGTATTCCGAGAGCGCGACCCAGTAGTTGCGGAACTCGAGAGCGGCTACATACTGACCAATGCCGCCAGTTTCGGCCGGGGCCTGCAGCGCAGTGATCGCGAGTTGGATGAACGGAGCGACGAAAAACAGCAGCATGTACGCGATGCCCGGCGCGAGCAGGAGGAGGACGATCCAACCCTGCTTGCGCGGGTGCTGTTCAACCGCTTTCGTGTTTCCGGAAAATGCCGTAAACGCCATGGCGGTATCCCCCTACTCGGCTCTGGCTGCTTGCGCCGCGATCGCCTGCGTCGAGAACTCCGCGGTGATCGAGCCGGTGTCAGTGGCGTCATCGGCCAGTCCGAATGTGTGCTCCACGAGCCAGCTGAGCCATACCTCGTCGCCAAGCCGGGCAGCGGGGCCCGCGTCGACATTCTGCGCGAACACCTGCACGGAGCCGAACTCTGGCGCTTCAACCGTGTACTGGGTACTCACGCCGCTGAATGAGACGTCTGTGATGCGTCCGGGGCCAATCACGTTGACGCCGGGCTCCGCTACGGGGGCGTCGCCGTGCAGCCTGATCTTCTCAGGCCGCACGCCAACGGTGATCGTGCCAGACGTTCGTTCTGTGCGCCCGATCGGTACCGTGATCCGGTCACCGTTGAGTGAGGTGTGGATCGCCTGGTCGCTCTCCCCCGTCACCTGCACAAGGAAGAGGTTCGACTGGCCGAGAAAGTTCGCGACAAACACAGTCTTTGGCAGTTCGTAGAGCGCCTCGGGGGCACCCATCTGTTCGATCCGTCCCTTGTTCATCACCGCGACGGTGTCAGCCATGGTCATGGCTTCCTCCTGGTCGTGCGTGACATGCAGGAACGTGAGCCCTACCTCCTGCTGGATCTCCTTCAGCTCCTGTTGCATCTGCCGACGCAGCTTGAGGTCGAGCGCGCCGAGCGGCTCGTCGAGGAGAAGGAGTGCCGGCCGGTTCACCACCGCGCGAGCGAGCGCGACGCGCTGTTGCTGTCCGCCCGAGAGCTGGGCTGGCTTGCGATCAGCGACATGATCAAGCTCAACGAGCCGCAGCGCTTCGTGCGCT
>JAGNOB010000290.1 GCA_017990305.1 Leucobacter sp. | reverse complement strand
ACTCTGGCGGATTCGCACCGCGCGCGTCACTCCTACCAAGCCTGGCGCCTTCGTCGCAGTATGGCAACGCGGAGAGAGAGGCCAGACGCAGCCCTTCTCCCTCGCGGACGCCGCCGTCGGCCTCCTAGTGTTCGTCGCGGAGGGGGAGCGGTTCGGGGTGTTCCGCTTCCCCAAGGAAATGCTTAGTGCGCTGGGAATTATGAGTTCCGACTCGCGGCCAGGCAAGCGCGGGTTCAGGGTCTATCCCACCTGGAGCGACGGGCTCAATGCCCAGGCAATCCGTACCCAACGGGCACAGGCGCCTGCGTTCGAGACGCTGGTCTAGTTGCGTGCGGTAGAGCTAGCGACTCAGCTGGCTCGGGAAGTCGGCTGACCGGCTAAGCGTCGGCTATGAGGCGTTTGCCGAGCACCAGCACCGCATTCGTCTCGTAGCCGATCCCCGTATAGAAATCGCTGGCGGCATGGTTGTCGTTTCGCACCATCAACTGCGCTTTAGGGCATCCCATTGCCTCGAGCAGCTCCTCAGCCGCAGCAACGAGTGAACGCCCTACTCCCAGGCCGCGTTGAGACGGCGCAGTCGCGAGGTAATACATCCAACCACGGTGGCCGTCATAGCCTGCCATGACGCTACCGATCACCTCACCCTCGACCTCCGCGACGAGGAACAATTCGGGCTGCACGGTGAGTTTTCGCGCGATGTCTGCGTGCGGATCGTTCCACGGGCGTGTGAGGCCGCACGCCTCCCACAACGCAACTGTCGCGTCAGTGTCTGCTGGCTCAAACTGTCTGATTGTCGCTGAGGCACGCATTCGTCCAAACTACACCAGGCAGAACGGCTCAGCTTGGCGAGGTATCGGAGATCGGCCGGTCGATAGCAAACGCGAGGTGGGGCATGTCCACTCCGCGATAATGCTTCTGAAATCTACCGCGCACGGTCATTCCGAGCCGAATTGCGACATTCATCGAAGGGAGGTTGGTGTCGCGAACCTGCGCGTATACGCGATCTTCGCCGAGGACCTCGAATGCGTAGTCACGGCATGCGGCGGCTGCCTCGACGGCGTACCCTCGATGCCAGTGCATCCGGTTGAACAGGTACCCGACCTCTACGACGTCGGCACCGAGGATGTGTTGGCGGGTGAGGCCGCACTGGCCGATCATCCTTGCAGAGTCGGCACCTGCAGCATCGCGGAGTGTGACCGCCAAGAGCGCGAAGCCGTCTGTCGCGTACCGCTCGAGCATGCGGTCAAGCCACGCATCGACCATCGCATCATCGAACGCGCCCTCGTACGCAGTCATCGTCTCGGGGTCCTGCAGAATGGCACGGAGGTCGGGTAGATCCTGCTCAGTGAGTGGGCGCAGCGACAGGCGCGAGGTCTCGAGGATCATCGGACTATTGTCGCAGGCGCAGTGTGTTCGTGGGGCCACGTCGGGCCTCGTCGGGCGCCAGACTAGCCGCGTACCAGAGCCGGGATCGCTCCGAGCGTTGTGGGCAGTCTTCCCGGTGACGGTGCTCCCACGTAGAAGGCGACCATGCCGGCGGCAAGCGGGCCTTCGACGTCGGCGGTCCAGTTGTCCCCCACGAAGGCCGCTTGGCTCGCGGGGATACCGTCGTGGCGGAGCACGGCCTCGAAGATCGCCGGGTGGGGTTTGCGCCACCCGAGATCCACCGACGCGAAGACATGGGAAACATACTGTTCGATCCCAAAACGTCGCAGCATCCGAGGGACGAGGTCGGCATCATGGGTGTTGCTCACGACTGCGACAGTGTGGTCTCGTGCGAGATCCTCGAGACACTCAGCTGCGGATTCAGCGAGTCGGATATCCGCGGTCCAGGCATCGAGATACTCAGTGACAAGCTGCTGAAGGTCTGCGCGATGCACCTCAAACTCGCCGACCGAGTCAGCGAGGAGTTTCGCGTACTGAGCAGCGATCCCGAGCATCGAACATTCGCGACCGGTGCGTTCCGCTTCGGTGTCAAGTTCAGTCCAAGCCCGTTGCCACAGCTCGTTTGCTTGCGCCTCGTCGAGTGACAGACCCGCTCGTATCGTGAACTTGTGCGGCGCGTTCGCCGCGCTGGGGTGCACCGAGGAATCGTAGTCGACCAGGGTTCCGAAGAAATCGAAGTAGACGTGTGAAATCATGCGTCGCGCCGGGCGCGTGCTCCTGTCTCGTATGGTATCTATCGGGCTTCGAGCGCTCAGTACTTACCTGGCGTAGCGTGGGCCTGTAGCTGTAACGAGCGTGCGTATCTGCTCCGCGAGGAGCTTCGGTCTCGTGAAAGGAGCGTCGTGCGCTGCGTCTTCGGCGAGAACGAGATCGCTGTGGGGGAGCGCTTCGTGTGTGAGTTTTGCCGAGTCATGCATGAGCTTGCGCTCTTTGCTGCCGACGACCACGGTGACCGGACGTGAGAACGACCGCCAGTCAGTTGGAAGCGTGAAGGCGATGTTCTCGCCGACGCTTGCGAGCATCGTCTCGACGCTGAGCGCCTGGCTATCACGGACGTACTGTGCAAGGTATGCGCCGGGTACACCGAGTTGCTTGGCCTGCAGCTTGGCGAACCACTCCTGTTTCGCGAGGGGTGCCGTGCGGCGTAACAGCGAGAGCGTCGCTGCTTGCGCGGGTGCCGGCTTCGTTTCGGCGCTGACGATGAGTGCGCCTCGTACGAGTTCAGGATGCCAACTGGCGAGAGCGATAGCGAGTTGGCCCCCGAGGGAGAATCCCGCGACGATCGCGCCCCGTGGCGCCCGGTCACGGATGAGTTCGGCGAGGCGGGACACGGTATCGGCGTGCGACACATAGTCGACTGAGTTGCTCGTGCCATGCCCAGGGAGGTCTGGGACGATCGTCCGCACCGTTCCGGCCAGCTGATTGATGACGGGTTTCCACATCCAGCCAGAGACGCCGCCACCGTGGAGAAAGAGCACGTCTGACCCGGAGCCCGAAATCATAGTGTTCATACTGCCGAAGCTTAACATCGAGAAGCCCAGATGACGCCGCGTAACGCTGTGTTTCAGCGTGTGTCGTTGGCGCGTGCCCCGCAGGATCGCCGCGGCTAACGTAGCAGCCATGACGACACTCATCACAGCTCCAGTTGTTCCTGAAATCACCGCCGACGACCGCGCGAGGCGCCTGCAGCAGGCCGGGGCGGCCTGGGGCAAGCGGATTGACGGCAACCGGGCATCCTCCCAGCTCACGTACCGTGCCGAAGGCCTGGGCGTCGGCGGCGTCGCGACACGCGTGCGTGCCGGCGCACACGAGTTCTACATCGATGAGCCTGCGGCGCTTGCGGGCGACGATGCCGCAGCGAGTCCGGTTGACTACGCGCTGGGTGCGCTCATCGGCTGCCAGGTTGTCGTCTACCGCCTGTACGCGCAAGCGCTCGGGATCCAGGTCGATGACGTGCGCGTCACCGCCGAAGGCGACCTTGACGCCGCCCGTTTGCTCGGCAAGGACGACTCCGTCCGGCCCGGTTTCAGCGCGGTCCGGCTGCATGTCGAACTCACGGGGCCGGAAACCCAGGAACGCTACGAAGCTCTCCGCGACGCCGTTGACATCAATTGCCCCGTGTATGACCTGTTCGCGAACCCGACCCCCGTGTCCGTGACGGTCGCGAAAGCGTAACCGCGGCGGTCACGCAGCCTCGCGCCTCCGGCACCCAATAGCATTGGCCCATGGGTTATACGCGTGTGGTGTGGGGCATGAGTGCTCTGCTGTGGCTGATTATCAC
>JAGNOB010000289.1 GCA_017990305.1 Leucobacter sp. | reverse complement strand
GGACCCCGCGCCAACGGTGACCCGCTCGGCCAGCTGCCCATTCCTCGTGAAGCGCAGGGTGTGCGTGGTCGGCGCGCCCGGCCGAGTGTCGTCGGTGATCGTGACCGTGCGCGAGCGCGCGTCGCGGCTGGCGTGCGACAAGCGGCGCCCGTCTGCGCGCACCTCGGTCTCAAGCCCGGCATCGTCGAACACCCACTCGAGCGTTGTGCCGTCGGGGGCGGTCTGCGAGAGCTGCCTGCCAGCGCCGTCGTAGGTCGCGGTGGTGGTGCGCCCCAGCGGGTCCGTCGACGACGCGACCCGGTCGAGCTCGGTGTAGCTGCGGGCGGTGACCCCGCCCGTGGGGTCGATGATCCTGGCTACCCGCCCGCGCAGGTCGTACTCGTAGCGGGTGACGCCGCCGGCCCCGTTGGTAGCGGTGGTGAGCTGCCCGGCAGCGTCGTATCCAAAGCGCCGGATCCCGGTACGCCAGTCGTGCGAGAACACGAGGCGGCCGGCGGCGTCGTACCGGTACCTGCCGACGCCGATGCCGGGTACGGCCTCGCGCACGATCCTGCCCATCGCGTCGTACTCGATCTCGGTGACGTCGCCAGAGGGTGAGGTGCGCGTGACGACGCGAGAATCGGCATCGTACGTGAGCGAGGTGCGCCCGCCCGCGGGGTCGATCGAGAGCAACGGCCGGCCGCACGCGTCGTATTCGTAGCTGGTCGCCCGCCCCGCGGGGGTTGTGACCTGCGTGACGCGGCCGGCGCGGTCGCGCTCGATGCGCGTGAGGCCGCCGTCAGCGTCGAGTAGCTCGACGGGGTTCCCTGCCAGGTCGTATGTCACCAGATCGGCGGAGCCATCCTCGCGCTCAACCCTGACTGGCCTCCCGAATTCGTCTAGGTGAACGGCCTCCTGCGAGAACGCGCTCTGTACCCGGCTGACCCCTGACCCGCGGGACTGCGTGAACGCGACGTGCACGCCCGTCGGGTCGGTCGTGCCGTCGAGTTCGCCGTTCGGCGCGTAATCCCTCGACCAGGTGCCGCCTCCGGGGTCGGTGATCGTCCGAAGCCGTGCGAGGGCGTCGTGAGCGAACAGCCACTCCGCTCCGTCAGCGAGGGTGACGGATTCGACGTTCTCAAGCTCGTCGTAGGCACGCCGGATCGTGCGGCCCAGCGGATCCGTCGTGCCAACGATGTGTCCGTGGGGGCCGTACTCGACCTCGGTGCGGGCGCCCAGCGGGTCGACCTGCGCGGTCATCCGGCCGCCGGCGCCGCGCTCGAATCGCCAGGTGCCGCCGTCGGGGTCGGTGCGGGAGATGAGCAACCCGGCCTCGTCGTAGTCGTACTGGGTCGACGCGCCAGACGGTGAGATCGCCTCACGTACGCGGCCCGCCGCGTCGCGCACGAGCCGGGCTGTGTCGCCGGCCGCGTTCCGAGTGCTTGTCTGCTCGCCGAACTCGTCGTACCCCAGTGCCAGCGTCACGCCGACGGGGTCGGTGACGTGGGTGAGGAGCCCATCTTCCCAGCTGAGTTGCGTGCGCCCGCCGAGCGGATCGAGAACGACAGACGGGTTTCGATCGTACTCAGACGCATACTCGTACGACACCGTTGCCCCCGAGGCCGTGACCACGGTCGTGACTCTGTCGTACTCGTCGTAGCCGTACGTGATGTCGGCGCCCTCGGGAGTGACGGTTCGCGTCTTTCGCCCGCGGGCGTCGTATGCGTGAACGGTAATCTGCCCGTCGCGTTCGGTCGAGGAAATGAGGTTCCCCTCGGGATCGTACGCCATCGACTGTCGGTTGCCGTCGGCATCGATGATGCCAACGACGCGGCCCTGCCTGTCCGAGATCCAGGTGTTCGTGTTCGTTCCGTCGACGTTCGACACCGACGTCACCCGGCCACGTAGATATGCGAACCTCACCGTTCGGCCGTACGGGGTGAGCTGCTCGGTGACGCGGCCCTGCTCGTCGTAGGTGTTCTCGCACTCGACCACTCCGGTCGCCCCGACAACCTGATCGATGAGGCCCTGCTCGTTCCACCGGTAATGTCGCGCGCCGACCGCATCGGAGACGCCGATGAGGCGCCGATCCGCGTCGTAGAGGTACTCGACGCGCCTGCCATCAGACACCTGCAAGTACGCGACGCGGTCGCCAGCGTACTCAATGCTGATGTGGCGCCCATGCTCGTGGGTGAGCTGGGTGATGAGGCCGTCTGCGCTGCGATCCACGGTGACCACAGTGCCGGACCCCCGCCCGCTCCCCGCCCATACGCCCGCGGCGGTGAACGCCCACCAGCCACCGGTGTTATCGCGCACGACCAGACGGTCGCCCTGCAGGGGCCCCGGTGCGACGAGGTCCGAGTGTGATTCAGCCTCGAGCCAGAAGTTCTCGCCGATTCCGCGAGCCCAGCCGTCGCCGCTCCTCGGGAAGTGGATCTGTCGACCCTCGGCGGTCGTGAACGCGGCCCCCTCGTCGGTGAAATCGAGGCGCACGTCGAGCGCTGAAGACCAGCCTGGCCCAAACGTTCCGGAGCGGGCATCAAGCGAGTTGTACATGCGCGTGAACTCGAGTGCCTTTGCGGGGCCGGTGAACGGCACGTCGGTCTCGGGCTCGAGGAAGTTTCCGGTTGCTGTGTTGACGGGATCGTCGGCGAACCCGTTTGTCGGGGGAGTACCCATCGCCGAGAACGCGGGAATCTCGAAGTCTTCACGGAAGACGTCGAGGCCTGCAGCCGCGAGCGCGGCGGCAATCGACGCGTCTGACAGCGTCACGACCCCGGCACCGCTTCCTGCGGATTCGAATAAGGCGGCGACGGTGCCGGCCCAACTAGCATCCTCTCGGTTCGCGGTGGCCCACACGTTCAGCGCGCTGACCAGCCCCGCGGAGTCGAGCGTGCCCCACTTGGTGTTGCACCTCGCCGAATAGTTGTCGATCGCGGCGGCGAACGTCGAGATCGGTGTGGCAAGTAGATCGTTGAGCCCGTTGCTGCCCGACTGGAACGAACGAAGTGTTGCCGGGTCTGCGGAGGAGACGCTCGAAGAGCTCCCGCGAGCAGGGATGTTTCTGCCCGTGACGGTCACCGATTCACTCGTCCGCTGGGGCGCGGGCTTCGGGTCTGGCGGGGCCGGATCATCCTTTTCGACCCAGCCGAAGAACGTGCCAACCTCGTAACCGGCCCCTACGAGCCAGTTTGCCTTGCGCTGCCGTTCACGCTCATCCCAAGCGCGGGCGTCCTCGCGCCGCTTGTCTTCTTCCTTGGCGGCCTGCTCAAGCTCGGTCACAAAGCTCGCGACTCGGTGCAAAGCCTCGCTGAGGTCGCCTGCGCTCGTCGCACCGATCGCGACATTGCGCTCGAACACCGTCGCGAAGAACCCTCGAAAATCTCTCGCGGCCTCTCGCGCGTACTTTGCGCGCGAGCTTTCCTTTGCTGAGATCGCGTGCGCGAGAGAGTTCGCCGCAGACCGCAACTCTTCCGCTGCTGAATATGAGTACCCTGTCGGTTCGTTGCCGTGGATGTCGGTCATACAGAAGCGCTTTCCTAGATGTTTGGAGTACTCGACGGGTCGATGCGGGGGCGAGCGTAGTGCCCGGGGCTACCCCGGGCACTACGCTGGCGTGGCTACGCGCCGCCGCCTGCGGTGAAGATGTCCTGCGAGATCTTGTCGAGCTGGGTGCGGAGCTGCTCGAGCTCCTGCTTTGCCTTGTCCAGCGCAGACTTCGTCTCGGGCCACGTTGACCCACGGAACGTCG
>JAGNOB010000288.1 GCA_017990305.1 Leucobacter sp. | reverse complement strand
AGTCGGTCGTGCGCACCCAGATAGCATCGTCCTCTTCAAAGACGTGACCCTGCTCACGGAGGCGATCGATCGAGAGCTCGATCGGGCTCGGCTCACCGTTCTCACCCTTCGCGTGCAGCGTCCGCTCCGAGAAGTAAACGTCGAAGTGTACGTTGAAGCGTTCGAGCGAATCCTTGATCTCGGCGAGCTGCAACTGGTAGGCGAGCTCCTGCGTCTGCTCGAGTGCGGCGTCGCGATCCTCCGATGCAAGCTCCGCGAGGTTCGGAAGCTGTTCACGGACCTGTGCGCCGAGCGTCTGAATGTACTCGCCAGGGTAGGCGTCCTCTGGGGCTTCCTCACCGAGCGCCGCCGCAAGCACCGAACGGCCAAACTTGTTCATCTGCGAACCGGCGTCATTGATGTAGTACTCGTTCGTCACCTCAGCACCCGATGCACGCAGCACGCGCGCCGTCGAATCGCCAAGGGCCGCCCACCGCGTGTGCCCCATGTGCAGAGGCCCCGTCGGATTCGCACTGACGAATTCGAGGTTGATGCGCTGCCCAGCGAGCACGTCGTTGCGCCCGTAATCGGCGCCCTGCTCGACAACCCGGCGAGCCGTCTCGCCAGCGCTGGCAGCGTCGAGCGTGATGTTCATGAACCCGGGGCCAGCGATCTCAGCTTTCGCGACGCCGTCGATCTTCTCGATCTCGACAACCAGCTCCTGCGCGAGCTCGCGCGGGTTCGTGCCGATGCGCTTCGCGAACTTCATCGCAACGTTTGACGCCCAGTCACCGTGTTCACGGTTCTTCGGTCGCTCCAGCTGCGTGTCCTGCTCGGTCACGGCAATCTCAGCGGCGTCTCCCCCGCGGGCGGAGAAGTTGGCAGCGAGAATCTGGGCAAGGGCGTGTGCAAGTTCTTGTGGCGTCACAAGCGACAAGTCTACCGGCAGGCGCTGGGTGACCGAACCGCCCGACAGAACCACGGTGTTCCACCCACGCTTCCAGTTGCGCTAGGCTTGGGGAGTTACATTTGCTCGCCTCCGTAGCTCAGGGGATAGAGCGCCGGTTTCCGGTACCGTAGGCCGCAGGTTCGAATCCTGCCGGGGGCACGTGTGATGCGGCTTCAGCGTTTCGCGCTGGAGCCGCTTTTCTTTTTCTGCCCCAGCTATGCTGCAGGAATGAATACGTCGTTGTCTGCGGGCGGGGATGAGCCGGTTCCTCTGACGCGGAGCGAGCTCGCGAGGGTGCTCGTAGCCGGCGTTCTCTTGCCAATCTCCGTTGTGTTGTTCATGTGGATCGTTGCATCGTCGTGGGACGACCTGCCGAGTTCCTTCCCAGCGCATTGGGGCAAGGACGGCGTCGACAATTTCGTGCCGCCACAGACGTACATCAACACGCAGGCCTGCGCCGCCGGCGTCGCCGCGCTGGTCAGCACCGGGATCGCGGTGGGTAACCTGTTGAGCGGATCTTGGTCTCCACTCAGCCGGGGTTTCACCGCCGTAGCCGTCGGGGTGACTGCCTCGATCGCCCTTGGCTTTTTCGTGCAGCTCCTCCGTGCACGCGGACTCTCGACCGCAGAAGTCATTGATCTCGGGGGTGGTGCAGGAATCGCGGGCGTCGGCGGCGGGTTTGCGGCCTTCCTTACGGTGGCTGTATTGGCCCTTCCCCGGGGAGAGTACCGCTGACACCACCGCGCGGCTGGTTGCCTCTTCGTACCTGTGGCGCAACAATGAAATTCACCTTCGTCTGTCGGCTACTTCGACTCACCGCTCCGACAGAGCAAACACTGTCCAGAGACTTCAAATCCAGGGGATACATATGGAGAACATCATCACCGAAGAGCGAGCCGGTGGGGCTCAATCCCAGCTGGCGACGAGCCCAACCCGCTGGTGGTACCTCCTGGCTGTTGCGAGCGTGCTTCTCGCGGTCGTGTATGTCGGCGCTGTGCTGACACCGGCCGGACAGTCCTTTGAAAACGCTGCCCTCCGCGGGGCGGATCAAATTGATCAAGTCGAATTCAACGAGGCGAGTCGCGCTCTCGAGCAAATCACGCTGTGGAGCCTGGGGGTCACTACGCTCGCGGTTGGCGCCATTGGTCTCTTCCGACGGTCCCTCTCGTTGGCAGCCATAGCGATGGGCATCATCTTCGTCGGCCAGGTGATAACGCAAGCTTTGAAACGCTTCATCCTGCCCAGGCCTGAGCTCGTAGAGGTGACCGGCGATTACGCCGGCAACTCCTTTCCTTCGGGGCACACCACAATTGCGATGACCGTACTCATCGCTCTGTTCCTCGTTGTGCCATACAAGTGGCGTGGACTCGCGATGTTGCTCGTGAGCCCTTGGGCCTTCGGTATCGGCGCCTACACGATCACGGCAAAGTGGCACCGTCTGTCCGACACGATCGGGGCTGACCTTGTAGCGCTCATCGTCGGCGCGCTCGCCTCGCTCCTGCTGCTCAGGCTGGGTTATATCGAACGGGACGATTCTCGCCCGCGGCCGCGCCTGATTTTTGTGTGGGGCGCCGCAATCGCTGCAGTCATTCTCCTCATCATGGGGTGCATTCTCGCGTCAGTATCTTGGCGCTATTCCGTCAATCTGCCCATCGTCGAATGGGACCTCTTCCTGTCTGCGCATTCGCTGTCGCTCGCGGGCTCGATATTCGCTCTCCTGGCTTTCTGGTGGACGTGGCGTGGAATCTCTGTGCGCATCTAGCGGCACCGACGAACCTTCGTCACCGCTGCACACGCAGGAGGCCCTCCGCACCAGGGGCCGAGCCTACGGCTCGTGTCGGTGTGGAGGGCCCTGAAGCTGCGCGGCAGGCGCCAGCTTCCCAATCGCTACGACGTTACTGCCGGCGTAGGCGTGTCCGAAGCCACAGTACGCCGCCGGCGGCGGCGAGCAGCGCCGTCGCGACTCCCGCGAGCAACCACGCGGTCACCGGATTGCCGCCTGTTGCCGCAAGACCGTCACCACTCAGCGATCCCGATCCCTTGCCGCCGTTCTCGCCAGGCTTGATGCCGTCGCTGGGTTGCTGCCCACTTCCCGGCTTGTCCTCGCTGCCCGGTTTGTCCCCGCTACCGGGCTTGTCCCCTTCACCGGGAGTGCCAGGGCCGCCATCGCCAGGGCCGCCATCGACTACCTTCGCAAATGCAACAGCAACGAGCACCCTGCCCTGCACGCCAGAGAGGACGAGCTCCTGGCCGACAACCTCAAAGCTGTCGACTCCAGTGACGTCGATGGCTGCATCCTTGATCTGGAATCCGGTGGCGGGCTTTAGCGCGAGGCGCAACTCCCCATCAAGATCGGCGACGCCCTCAGCGGGTTCCACCTCGCCGTTGCTGGCTTCGACCGCGTACACGAATCGCACCGGCTGCGCCTCAACCGAATCCACAGCGGACTTCAGCGCGTCATAGCCGGCCCGCAACGCTTCCTTGGTCGGGGCAGCCTCCGCAAGCGCCGTTTCGCTCTGCGTGAGTGCTGCGGCGAGCGCCTCGTCGAGCGCCGCATCGAACACTCGACCGTTTGCAGCGTGAACATCGTTCGCTGCTGAGAGATCCTTCGCGTATTCGACGGCGCCGGTAAGCGCCTCTGTCTCCGCGGTCGCGTCCGCCGCGGCATAGAGGCCGGCGATCTCCGCGGCGCTGAGCGGTGAGTCCCACATTTTGAGGTCGTCCATGTCGAAGCCGAGACCGTAGTTCTTCAGCCCGTCGACGCCTATGTGCATGTCGAGGTCGCTCGTCATGCTGCCGACGCCGGAGATATCC
>JAGNOB010000287.1 GCA_017990305.1 Leucobacter sp. | reverse complement strand
GTGACGGACACCGCTGTGACACCACTCAAACTGACGGGCGCCGCATTTGGCTACGCAGGCGAGACGCGCGTGGAGCATCTGGATTTCGCGGTGCCGGCGGGTGCTGCCGTCGCCCTCATCGGCCCGAATGGTTCGGGTAAGTCGACGCTGCTGCGCGGCATCCTCGGGCTCGCCGATCTCACGGCAGGATCCGTGCGGGTGCTCGGCACGACGCCCGAGGCCGCCCGCCGCAACGTTGGCACGCTCCCGCAGTCCGACGCACGCGACACGAGCCTGCCGGTGACGGTGCGCACGGTCGTCGGCATGGGGCTGTATCGAGAGGTCGGCGCCTTCGGCCGCATCGGCCGGTCCGGGCGTGAGGCCATCCAGCGGAGCATCGACCTCGTCGGGCTCGCGCCGTTCGCCGGTCGTCGTTTCGGCGAATTGTCGGGTGGTCAGCAGCAGCGGGCCATCCTCGCTCGTGCGCTGGTGTCTAACCCACAGCTGTTGCTGCTTGATGAGCCGTTCAATGGGCTCGATCGCGAGAACCGTGAGATGCTGCTCGAGCTTGTCGCCCGGCAGCGAGATGATGGCAGGACAGTCATTGTGTCGACCCACGACCTCGAGATCGCTAAGGCCGCGTGCACGCACGTGCTGCTGCTCGCGAGCGGGCACGAGCCGGGGGAGCCGGGACACCCTGCCGCCTTCGGCACACTCGCCGATGCTCTCACGCTTGACGCGGTGCAGCACGCGTTCCACGATTCGACTGTGGAGCTCGACCAGCACACGGTGACGACGACCCGAGAGGTCGATGCGCCGTGAGCGGCTGGCTTGCGCAGGCGGCTCCCGGGCTCGCCAGTATCTTCGCGCTCCCGTTCATGCAGCGTGCCCTCATCGCGATTGCGGTGCTTGCCGTCGCCGCCGCGATCGTTGGCGTGTTCATTAACTTTCGTGAGCTTGAGTTTGTGAGCGACGGGCTCGTACATGCGGTGTTCCCTGGCCTCGTGATCGGCTCGATGCTCGGTGGAACCGCTGGCCTGCTTCCAGGTGCGGTCGGGGCCGCCGTGCTCGCCGCTCTGCTGTTCACGCTGCTGGGGCGTGGTGGATCCCGAAACGCTACTGGGGTGTCCTCGCGCGACGCGGGCATCGCGGTTGTGCTTACTGGCCTGTTTAGCCTTGGTATCGTGCTGGTGTCTCGTAGCGAGAGCTACGTCTCGCAGCTGCAGGAGTTGCTGTTTGGCAGAATCCTCACGGTGACGACGGCTCAGCTCTGGCAGATTGCAGCTGTCGCTGCGGTCGCGATCGCGATCATTCTGGTGACGCGCCGCGCTCAGCTCTTCCGATCCTTTGATCCAGCCGGGTTTGAGGCGGCGGGCTTCAGCGGCTTCCGCACTGATCTCGCGCTGAATGTTGCCGTCGCTCTGCTCGTGGTTGCGGGCGTGCAGGCGCTTGGCGTGCTCATGGTGGTCGCGATCCTCGTGGTGCCGGTGGCGGTCGCCAGGTTGCTCACACCCAGGCTCGGCCTACTCGCACCGGTTGCCGCGCTCGTGACGTTGCTTGCCGGGGTCGGAGGGTTGTGGGGCTCCTTTGAGTGGTCGCTCCGCGGTGAGGTCTCCGCTTCGCCTGGTGCCATGATTGTGCTCTCTCTCATTGCGCTCTACGGTCTCGCCGTTGCAGCGTCGGGCGTTGTCCGCGGTCTGCGCCGGAGTAGTCAGCGCAGCGCCCAGCGGGCAGCGCCCGTTGCCGCAGCTTCACGGTCGGGGGTGTGCGCATGAGTTATCTCGCACTTGCCGCCATTGAGCTCGTGTTGCTCGGCTTGCTTGCCGGTGTCGCCGGTACGCTCATTGTCTTTCGCGGCCGCTCCTTCTTCGCGGTCGCGCTGAGTCACGCCACCTTCCCAGGTGGGGTGATATTCGCGCTCGCGGGCTGGAACCTGCTCATCGGCCAGGCGTTGTTTGCCGCGCTGCTCGTACTCCTCATGGGGCTGCTCGCGCGTGTGCCGCGGCAGGGCGGCCAGGTGTCGAGCGGGATCGTCCTCGCCCTTGGCTTCGCGCTCGGCGCGCTGTTGTCGAGCGCGAATCCGGGGCTCGGGGTGCCTGTGGATGCGCTGCTCGTCGGCTCACCACTCGGAGTGTCGGTCTCAGATGTTGCGGCGACTGCCGCCGTGCTCGTTGTCTCACTCGGCGCTGTGCTGCTCTTCGGTAGGCGCATCCTCTTCCATACGTTTGATCCAGCGGGATTCACCGCGGCGGGTTTCCGTTCCGGTCCCGTTGAGCTTGTGGTCGTCGGGGTGATCGCCGCCTCGGTCGTGGTCGCGATGCCTGCGGTTGGGGCGATCCTTGGAGTCGCGATCCTCATTGCTCCTGCGGCGGCAGCCCGGCTGCTTGCCCCCACGATCGCCTGGGTGCCGCCGCTCGCAGCGCTGCTCGGAGTACTCAGCGGGCTGCTGGGCCTGTGGGCCTCACGCGAGTGGAATATCGCGGCGGGCGGATCGATCGGGCTCGCGGCAACTGCGGTGTACGTGCTCGCGCTTGTGGTCTCCGCGTTGCTGCGTCGTCGCGGCCGCCCGGTCTCCGCTACCTTGGAGAGGAAGACTCCAGCTGCAGTGATCACGGGAGGTGAGTGATGCAGCCGAAGCGAAATACCTGGCAGCGTGAAGCGGTGCGCGTCGAACTCGTTGACGCGCCCGGATTCGTGAGTGCCCAAGAGCTGCATCGGCGGTTAAAAGACGGCGGATCGACCGTTGGGCTCGCGACGGTGTACCGCGCGCTGGCGCATCTCGCGGAGGTTGGCGATGCCGACTCGCTGCAGTCACCCGAGGGTGAAACACTGTTTCGCTCGTGCGAGACGACCGCGCACCACCACCACCTTGTGTGCCGCAAGTGTGGTGAGACACGCGAACTTGCCGCGACCGTCGTGGAGGAGTGGGCGAACCGTGTTGGGTCGAAGCACGGCTTCACCGAGATCGGGCACGTGGTGGATCTATTCGGGCTGTGCCCGAGCTGCTCGATGCCCGAATAGGGGCTAGCAGCGCGCGCTGGGCGCGAGAGTTTTTATATCTGTTTTTACACTCATCATAATTTTTTGTACTAACAGAAAAACTATGTTAAATTCGCACTATGTCAACGACTGACTCCGTGCCGCTCGCCGACGACCAGCACACCACTATCACCGAGGCCTCCACAGTTGGAGCGCGCCTGCGGCGTCGCCGCCGCGCCATGGGGCTGACGCTCAAAGACGTCGCCGAGGGTGCCAACATCACCCAGGGCTTCCTCTCGCAGGTCGAGCGCGGTCAGGCCAACGCGAGCGTTCGTGCGTTGCAGGGCATCTGCGGGGTACTCAAGCTAAACGTCGGCGAGCTCTTCAACGCGCCCGAGGTTGACGGTGGCAGCCGCGTGCAGCGCTTCCAAGACGCACAGGGGCTCGCGTTCGGCAACGGGGCGACCAAGCTCAAGCTCACCCCCTCCCACTTCGACCACCTCGAGGTGCTCCTCGGGCTCTTCGAGCCAGGCGGTTCGACCGGCGAGGGGCAGTACACGCACGGTGCCTCCGAGGAGGTGCTCGTGGTGCTCTCTGGTCGCGTCGTCGTCACCATCGACGACCAGAGCTTCGAACTCGGCGAACTCGACTCGCTTCACTACAACAGCAGCCAGCCGCACCGGGTCGTCGAGGCTACCGGTGCGTCACAAGCGCGGGTGATGTGGACAATGGCGCCGCCCACCTACTAGCCCCAACTCGAGCCACGCGGGCTCGCACAGCAGACC
>JAGNOB010000015.1 GCA_017990305.1 Leucobacter sp. | reverse complement strand
CGTGGAGGATCGCCTGAAGCCGCTCGCCGAGTTCGTTGCCGACGTGGAGGCGATGGTCGCCGCGGGCGAGGCCGAGGGCGTTCCCTTCGTGCTGAACGCACGCACGGACGCGCTCGTGCGCGGGGGTGACAGGCCGCTCGACGAATCCATCGCTGACGCGATTGAGCGTGGCCGCGCCTACCTCGCCGCTGGCGCCGACATCGTGTTTGTGCCAGGCGTGCTCGACGCCGACACGACGCGCAAGCTCGTTGCTGGCATCGGCGAGCGCAAGATCAGCGTGATCGGCCTCCCCGGTGCACTGACCGCGCGTGAATATGAAGAGCTGGGCGTCGCCCGCATCTCCTACGGCCCGACAACCCAGCGCGCGGCGCTCACCGCGTTCCAGGATCTCGCGATGGACCTGTACGCCGATGGAGTGATTCCCTCCTCAGTTCGCGCATTGAACTGAGGCTCGCGGTCGGTTAGCTGAAGAGGCGACGGAACACGTTGGTCTCCGCGAGATCGACGAGTTCCTCGCCGCGGCCCGACAGGATGGTGCGGAGCGCAAACAGCGTGAAGCCCTTCACCTGCGCGGCACTGATCGTCGGCGGGATCGAGAGTTCTTGCCGCGCGGTCGTGACGTCGACGAGTGCGGGGCCATCGTGGGCGAACGCAGTGGCGAGAGCAGCCTCGAGGTCGTCTGGTTCGTCGACGCGCTGCCCGTGAATGCCCATCGCGTTTGCGACGTCCGCGAAGTTGGGATTGTCGAGCCCGGTGCCGTAGTTTACGATCCCGGCGGCCTTCATTTCGAGCTCGACGAAATTCAGCGACGAGTTGTTGAAGACGACCAGCTTCACCGGCAGATTGAGCTGTCGCACGGTGAGGAGCTCGCCGAGAAGCATCGCCAGCCCACCATCGCCCGCAAGGGCGACGACCTGACGGTCAGGGTAGGCGACCTGCGCACCGATCGCTTGCGGCAGGGCGTTGGCCATCGATCCATGATTGAACGAGCCGATGAGGCGCCGTTTTCCGTTCATTGTGAGGTATCGGGCCGCCCATACGGTGGGGGAGCCAACGTCGGGGATGAACACAGCATCCTCCGAGGCGAGCTCGCTGATGAGCCTGCCGACGTACTGGGGGTGGATCGGGGTCCGGTTCCGGTCGTTCGTCGCCAACTCATCGAGGCCCGCACGGGACTTCGCGTAGTGACGCGTCGAGTCATCAAGGTGTTTGCTGTCCGTGCACTCCGTCAGCAGGGGGAGCAGCGCTTGGATCGTGTCCTTCACTGTCCCAACAACCCCAAGGTCTACCGGAGCCCGGTTGCCGATGTTCTCACCACGAATGTCGACCTGAATGATTTCAGCTTTCGACGGATAGAACTGTCGGTAGGGGAAGTCGGTGCCGAGCATGAGCAAGACCTCACTCGATTCCATCGCACGGTATCCCGATGCGAAGCCGAGCAGCCCGGTCATACCGACGTCGTACGGATTATCGTGTTCGAGGAACTCTTTTCCGCGAAGGGTGTGCACTATGGGGGCTTTAAGCTTGGCGGCAAGCTCGAGCACTTCGGCGTGTGCGCCCTCAGTGCCGGCACCACCGAGGATCGTGACCCGCTTGTTCGTGCCGAGCAGTGCCGCCATGCGTTGTAGCTCGGCGTCTGAGGGGCGAATGACTGGCTTGGTCCGTGTGATCGGAGCGGAACGGCGTCGTCCCGTGGCAGACTTCAAGAACACTTCTCCGGGAATGACGACGACGGCGACGCCGCGCCTTTCGACTGCGGCACGCATGGCGATCTCGAGCACGTGTGGCAGCTGCTCAGCGCTGCTCACAAGCTCGGTGTAGACCGATGCCTCGCGGAAGAGGTTCTGGGGGTGGGTCTCTTGGAAGTAGTTGCTGCCGATTTCGGCTTCGGGGATCTGCGCGGCGATCGCGAGCACGGGCACGCGGCTTCGATTCGCGTCAAACAGTCCGTTGATGAGGTGTAAGTTTCCCGGCCCGCAACTGCCGACGCAGACGGCGAGCTCTCCGGTGAGAGCTGCGTCTGCAGCCGCGGCGAACGCTGCGGCCTCCTCGTGCCGTACGTGTTTCCACGCGACGTGTCCATCTCGGCGCAGCGCATCGGTGAAGCCGTTGAGGCTGTCGCCTGGGAGACCGTAGACGTGGTCTACCCCCGCGTCCTTGAGTGTCTCTACAATTTCGTCGGCGATGGTGCGCATGCGCGCCTCCTTCTCTGGGTGACAGTTCTAGCCTTGCACTTTTGACTCACATTGCAAGAGGAATGAGAACGCTGCTCATTCCTATTAAGTGAACTCTGAGTATCAAGTGCTGAAGCTCTACGGAACGTCATTTCAGTGGTTTAGCGAGGTGCTCTCACCGTGTCGACCCGGTTCAGTCACGGAGGAAATCCGCCGGTACCCTTATATTCATGCACCTCAACGAAACCCGCGCGTGGAACCGTTTCTACGCCAAGGGCACTCCGATCGATATCGAGCCGGTCACGGGCTCCCTCGTTGACCTCCTCGATGAGCGGGTCGCGCAGTGGTCCGATCGCGACGCGATCAGTTTCTTTGGCCGCACGGTCACGTACCGTGAGCTCGGCGATCGCGTCGCCCGCGTTGCGCAGGGCCTCGCCGACCTCGGGGTCGCAGCGGGGGATCGTGTCGCGCTCATCATGCCGAACGCCCCGCAGCACGTGATCGCGTTCTACGCGGTGCTGCGGCTCGGTGCGATCGTTGTCGAGCACAACCCGCTGTACACCCGCGGCGAGCTCGAGACACAGTTCGCTGATCACCGCGCCGAGGTTGTCGTTGCCTGGGACAAGGTCGTGCCCACGGTCCAGTCGCTTCCCAAGGAGCTCGGGATCCGCACCGTCATCGCCGTCGACGTGACTCGCGCGATGCCGTTCGCGACCCGTGCGGCCCTGCGCCTCCCGATCGCGAAGGCGCGGGCCTCGCGCGAGAAGCTCACGGCTGCGACGACGGGCGCGATCCACTTCGCCGAGCTCGAGAAGGCGCAGCCGCTCGCCGGGAGCCATCCGCGACCGGGCCGCGACGATGTCGCCTGCCTGCAGTACACCTCGGGCACGACGGGCACGCCGAAGGGCGCGATGATCACGCACGGCAACCTCTGGGCGAACGCCAGGCAGGGTGCGGCCTGGATGCCCGACTTCACCCGCGGCGAAGGCAGCATCTACGGGCTGCTGCCCATGTTCCACTCGTTCGGAGTGCTGCTCTCGATCATCTACTCGATCGAGACGGGATCGCGCGCCGTGCTGTTCCCAACGTTCGACCCCGAGCTTGTCTCGCAGGCCGCGAAGCGCTTCCCACCGACGTTTGTGCCCGCCGTGCCGCCGATGTTTGACAGGCTCGCTCGTGTTGCCCGCGACGGCAAGCTCGACCTCACGGGCGTCGTCTACGCGATCTCTGGTGCGATGACGCTCACTCCAGCGGTCGTGAAGCGCTGGGAAGCCCTTGCGGGCAGCATGCTCAACGAGGGCTACGGCCTCACCGAGACGAGCCCCGTCGCGCTCGCGAACCCGTTCAGCGACGCCAGGCGCATCGGCGCGATCGGCATCCCGTTCCCGTCGACCGATATTCGCGTTGTCGACCCAGAGGAGCCGACCCGACAGGTCGCGCTCGGCGAGGTCGGGGAGCTGCTCATCGCGGGCCCGCAGGTGTTCAAGGGGTACTGGAATCGCCCCGAGGAGACCGCGGCGACACTGCTTGAGGGCGGCTGGCTGCGCACGGGCGATCTCGTCGTGCAGGACGACGACGGCTTCGTGACCGTTGTGGACCGCAAGAAGGAGCTCATCATCACGGGCGGCTTCAACGTCTCGCCGAGCGAGGTCGAGCGGGTCGTGAATACGGTTCCTGGCGTCGCCGAGTCCGCCGTCGTCGGGATCGCCCGAGGCGGCGGTGCCGAAGTGGTGACCGCTGTCGTCGTGCTCGAGGACGGAGCCGAGTTCGACGAGGCTGCTGCGCGCGCGGCCGCACACGAGCAGCTCGCCGAGTTCAAGCGTCCGAGCAGCTACCTCGTGTGGGAGGAGCTGCCGAAGTCGCTCATCGGCAAGGTGTTGCGGCGCACGGTGCGCGACACGCTCGTCGCTGACCGTACCGCTGTCCGCGGCGCGGTAACTCCTGAAGGGTAACTCGAGAATGGCGAACAGAAACCTGAGTCTCGGGGGTACCCCAGGCGCTCTCTGCGTGTGATAAATGCCTTGAAGGCCTGGTGCCTGCCGGTAGTTGTCTCACTTGCACATCGGCGGTGGGTGCCAGCGCACATGCAAAGAGTGCCATCGGTGGAACGTAGGTGCTACTCGGCGTTACGCTGTGTTCAATCTCTAGTGCAGCCTCAAGTTGGCTGTGAGACGTCCGGGGGGCCGTCTTCCTAGGTCTATGTAGGAAAAGAATGTCCCTTTCGTTTGACGACGCTGCCGCAGACCATCTCGCCCGTGTGCTTGAACAGGCCGATGATGCGCTGCGAGACCAGGGGATGTTTCGTCACAAAGTGTCCAGGCTTGCGTTAGAAGACTTCGAGGGCGGCTACGGGAATCTGTTTCGGGTGGCCGTCGAGATTGAGAAAGGCAACCGAGGCAAGCTCGCGAGCGTGTTGCATGGCCTGTCTGGTGATGTGAAGGCCGCGAAGGTTAAAGCCGATGAAGAACGCACCCGGTTGCGGCAGATGGCAGCCTGGAAAGAACGCGATGCCGAGCGTGAACGGCGACGGCAGAGCGAGGCATTTGGCGATGTTTTCTCGGCTGGGGTGGATTCTGTCTTCGATCCGATGCCGTCGGATACTCCGGTCGCACCGCCGACGATCTCAGCAACGTTTTCCGCACACCAGCGGTACCGTACAGCTGGTGCGGCAATGCCTGGGAAGTCGTCTGCGGACCCGGTGAAGCTGAACTCGTATATTTCGCAGAGCCGGGCGAGCAATGCCGATATGGAAGGGCAGCTCACTCTCGTTCGGAGAGCATGGAGCAGCTTTACGAGCTCGTGCTCGTGGGTGCGGATCGAGTCAGCTTCGTTTTTGTCTGGGTTTCAACAGCTGTTATTTGAAAACCAGAAGGACGTGGACTGGATTGACAGCGTTGCAGCGGCGTTTGAAGCGGCTGGCGGGGGAGCATTATCAAATAAGATGCTTGACCTTTCGGCTACTCAGGTCAACCCGCTGGGCGACGCAGCCCTGCTCGAGTCGCTGGCCACGTTGACCGCTGGTGAGATCGGTGCGCTCTTTGTCGCCGCACCGGGGTTGCCACGTCGGCTGCGGTTGATGGACCCGGGAGATATCCACGCCTGGTGGCTGCGGATGGATTCGATGGAGGATTCGGGTGGGCAGTTCTCAGCGCAGCAGCTGGGACTGCTCGAGGGGTTTCCCGTGCTGTTCGGAAACTTGGAAGGGCTGCCGTACGGTGCGCGGCATCATGCGAATGAGCTCGCCCTGGGGGCTGCGATTGGTGAGGTGAAGGCTGAGCTTGAACGGCTCAAGAGTAACCCTGACGCTGACGTGAGCGTGCTGCAGACTCAGCTGAATGCGCTGCAGAACATTCAGAGTGCGCTCAAAACTCCTAAGCATGGTGATCCTAGATTCTTGATCTCGTTGACTGAGGATCGGCCGCCACTTGCAGCGGTCTCGATTGGTGATCTCGATACTGCGGCGTGTGTGTCGTACGCGGTTCCCGGGATGGGTACCGATACGACCGGTATGAAAGGATGGACAGTGGCGGCACAGAATCTCCACTCGCTGCTCCCAGAGAACAGCGCTGTGGTGGCGTGGGTCGGGTATGAGACGCCTCCGATTCCTTTGGAAGGGAACCTTGATTTCGGGGTCCTCGGGACTCGGCGGGCAGTCGCGGGCGGCAACAACCTGGCTGCCGCGCTTCGCGGGGTGGCTGCCGTTCGGGCTGGCTCGATGCCGCAGCTAGACGTGGTCGCGCATTCGTATGGAGCGACGACCGCTGCGGTCGCTTTGACGCAGGCGGGGGTACAAGTGAAGAACTTTATTACGTTGGGGGCGGCGGGGCTTCCCAATAGTGTCGATCACGCGAGTGACCTGCACGCGGAGCACGTGTATTCCGGCCATTCCCGGGACCGGATGGCTATTGACCCGGAAAGCGGGGATCAGTGGGCCTGGGCTGGCCGCGATTTCAGTTTGGAGCATCGGGTGAACCCGATGTTGCCGGAGTTCGGCGGGCAGCCGTTCGGGGTCGACAGCGGCGGCGACGCAGGCGAGCCTGTGGTTGATCATGCCTCGCTGCTCCCGGGCGGCGGCGGATACTTCAGCGAACAAACGGAATCCTTGCAGAACGTTGCACGTGTGATTGCTGGTGAGCTGAATAAGGTGACTGAATATGTGCCGCTTGGTCCGACGGCTCTGCAGGAAGGGATGATATCGAGTGCGACGAGTTTTTAGGCGACAGGTGCGCGCGGTGCCGTTCATCGCGGGTGTGGCGCTTGCTGCGGTGGTGTTGTCGGGGTGTGGATCGAGTCAGGTGGAGGAGCCGCAGATGAGTGCGCGAGAAGGCCGTGATCGGGTGGTGCAGTTGGTGCAGGATACGTCGCAGCAGTTGGAGGTGACGGGATGGTGGTCTCGTGGCACCGCTTCCGCGTCTCCGTGTGAGGGGGATCCGAACAATAGTGCGCAGTACAGCTATGACTATTGGGCGCCGCAGGGCGGGGACCGGTTGAAAGATGCAAAGTTGGTGGCTGCGTATTGGGAATCGCTCGGGATGAGCGTGTATATCACCGGTGAGGATGGGGAATGGCCGACGGTGTATGGATCAGGGGGGCCAGTGCTGCGCGCTGACTTTGATACGGGTGCCGTAGAGAAGTCGTATCGGATGGGTGCGATTGCGCCGTGTTCGCCGGGGGACGACGTGGTATTCAATGAGGAGGATGACAACGCGCGTGATCGTGGTGAGGTGCTCCCGGGTGATGATGTGATGGTGCCTGCTTCAGGGGTTGCTGAGAAGTTTGCTGAGCATCGCAGGCTCGCGGCAGAAGCAGAAGCAGAACGATAGACAGAAGATTCGCAGTGACCCGCAATCATTGGGGCGTTTGTGCGCCTGAAGTGCCGTGTGTCGTGGAGACACGGGATGCCTGATCTGAACGGTTTGTGGTCGCTTGCCCCGTGGGTGTTGCTCGCGCATGCTTTGGCCAACAACCTCTTTTGGATGGTATCCATTCATGTTGGTACATGGGTCTTTGTGCTTTTGGGTGTGGCTTCCCTGATAGAAGGCGGAGCGCTTGGGATCGGCCAGGTTGGCTCTACGCTGGTAGCAGCTTGCAGTGTGCTCGCAGCAACCGCGCTGCTGTCGTACCTCGGAGTTCTCGCGCAGCAGCATCGAGCACGGATCAACCGTTGGGCGTATGGCCTCGGACCCGCACCACAATTCATTCTCTTTTTGAAGTGGGTCGCACGGAGCCGTTACTTGCTGATTGCAGTTGCATTCGTCCTTGGGGTTGCAAACGTGGGAAAAGCAGCAGCTTTCACACCTCTGCTTGCGCTCTTCTTCGGGATCGTTATGGCAGTGCTGATCGGCCAGATTCCCGATGGGTTTGGAATCAGGGCCCACGTGCTGATCAGAAGCCAGGGGCTTCGTGCGTCGCGACAGCTGAGGCTTGTCAATACCGTGCTTGGTTTTGCGGTGGTTGCATTGTCGTGGGGAAGCATGACGCGAGTGGAGTTGGTGAGGCTTGATTCAAACCTGCAGTTAGCTGTTTTGTGCTGCTTTGCTGGGATTTTCTGCTGGGTCTACAGGTTTGTGTACGGGAATGCGTATCTGCAAACTGGTGACGCGATCGTTCGGCGAGCTATCGAGAGCGCAAGAATCACGGTCACGGAGAGTGCGTGGGGGCTTGGTGGCATCGGCCTTGCGATGCTTCCGGCCTGGCTTGAGTGGCCCTGGACAGCATCATTCCCCTTTGTTGCCGCAGTCACATTGGGTGTTGCGTTCTTCAGAGAGCATCGTAAAGCGAAGGACTTGGTATGAAATCTGAGAGTAACCCTGACGTGTCACGCGCCCAGACGCCGAGCGAAGAAGCTGGGGAGATGGCTGTTCCGGTTCTTCCGAAGGGGTACCGTGCAGTTCGTTATCGAGATCTCATCCTCTGGACGTGGGCAACCCTTTCGACACTGGTCCTCCTCGGAATCATCTCACTCGCGATAACCGGATGGAACCTTATAAAAGAAATTGACCTCTCGCCAACGATCCGCCCAGCGGCACAGATCGCATGCTCCAATTACTGGACGTATGTACAGGTGGCGAAGTTGAACGGCGCAACGCTTGCGCAGGTTGAGAATCAGTATCAGGAGGTCAGCGAGTCAATATCGGTCAGCGCTGAAAGTCCCGACATGGACATTCGGGACCTCTGTGGGGACGTGAAGACGATCTGGGACCTGTATTAGAGCTGCGAGGCGGGGCGCGGCGGCAGCCTAGGAGTCGAAGATGTCGCCAAGGAACTCGAAGGGGCTCTTCTTCTTGCGGTAGCGCGGGTCGCCATAGCCTGAACGGCCGCGGTCGTCATAGCGCGGCTTCTTGCCGCGATCGTCGTAACCGCGATCATCGTAACCGCGCTCCCCGTAGCCATAGGGCTGCGGGGGAACCGGCTGGCCGTAGTGATCGGGCAGCGGCGGCGCGGCCGGCGGGATGATCGGCGGCTGTGGAGCCTGCGGCGCCTGGTGCTGCGGCGCCTGTGGCGCGGTGAAGGCCTCCGACTCCGCCTGGGCGCGCTCGAGGATCTTGTCGAGCTCACCGCGGTCGAGCCAGATGCCGCGGCACTGGGGGCAGTAGTCGATTTCGATTCCCTGGCGCTCGCTCATGAGCAGGGTGGTTCCGTCACTAGGGCAGTTCATGGTTTCAGCGTAGAGAACGCAGGCCGCGAAACAGCTGGGATCAGGCCGCTCCGGGGACATTCAAAGCGAACTGATCGTCTCTGCGCTGGCGTCGGCGAGCGCGATGAGTGCTCGGGCGGCATCGCGCGGCACCGTCGGATCCATCCCGGTGAGGTCGTGGAAGGTGCGCAGCCGGTTGACGACAGTGTTTCGGTGCACAAACCCGGCCTCGGCGGTCTGCTTCACCGAGCCGCTTTCGCAGTAGGCGAGGAAGGTGCCAATGATCCGTTCTCGATCTCCGGGCGAAACGCTCTCGAGCCCGCCGAGGGCCGCGGCGCTCAGGCCGGGGAGTAAGGGCGCGAGCGCCGCTGCGGCGACCGGTGGCCAGAGTTCGTGCTCGTCGCTCAGGCGTCCCGCGGGTGCATACGGCACGAGCCTGTGTGCGAGGCGTGCCGCATCCGCGACTCCGGCGAACCCCGCGATTTCATCGACGACCACGCCTCGCGTGGCCGCGAGCGGGTGGCTCGCGAGTACTTCGGCGCGCGGCCGCACAAACAGTACGCCGTCGTCGAAGTCCCACACGAGAAACCGGCTGCGGGTGTGCTGGATCGCTGACACGAGCCGCCGGGCCTCGGCAGCCGACGCCGAGGGGACGAGGATGACCTCGTACTCCGCATCGGCAGCGACACCGAGTTCACGCGCGACGTCCGCGGCGACCTCTTCCGGTCGGTCTGAGGAAAGCAGCCGTGCGAAGGCGCGTGTCTCGTTTGCGCGTGTGTCGAGCGCCAGGATCTCTCGTTCGTTGAGGAACGCGACCTGCACTTCGCCGATGTAGTCCTCCACGGTCGAGAGCACGACCTCCGCATGGTCGACGAGTAGCCGGGCGTCGGCAGGTGCGACGACGCGGGTCAACCCCGCCCACAGCACGCGGTAGTCAAGGCGCACGGCCTCCAAGAGTCGGTCGCGATCCACACCCTGCCTGGCGCGACGTACGCCGAGCCGTTGCGGGAGATCCGCGAGCGCTTCGGGAACTTCTTCGCCTCTCAGTTCCGTAATGAGGAGCGTGAGTGTTTCGCGCGCGGTCGCGCGCACGTCTGCCTCTGAAACGTCTTCGTAGCCGCTGCCGACAGCGCGCAGCCTCGCGACGAAATCATCGACGAGTGCGTCCATGTCGCCGCGGAGGTCTGCGAGGGTCGCGATCCACCAGTCGTCTTGCTGGGTGGTCGCCACTGGCATGCTCGTCACGCTGCTCCTCCCTTGGAAGTGGTTGCTCCCATAGTATTGAATATTCACACACTGTAAGTGACGTAATCGGGCAATAGTTTCGCTCCGATTGTGCAAATGCCTATTGAATGGCGTTAACCGTGTGCGAATGTCGATTGCCGCTGAATCGGGAACAGGCGACCGTTGATAGGTGGGCCGAAGATGTGCCCAAAACGTATTTCCATGGAGGAAACAATGACTGCACAGCTAGCTACGGACGAGGCTGTCCCGAACGGACGAATCGACCAGTCGAAGATGCGGAAGATCGCTACCGCGAGCGTCATCGGCACCACGGTCGAATGGTACGACCTGTTCCTGTTCGGCACCGCATCAGCGCTGGTCTTCAACCAGGTCTTCTTCCCAGACCTGCCGCCCGCCGTCGGCACGATCCTCTCGTTCCTCACCTTCGCTGCCGCGTACGTCGCGCGCACCGTCGGCGCGATCCTCTTCGGCCACTTCGGTGACCGCCTCGGTCGCAAGTCGATGCTGCTCGTCTCGCTGCTCACTATGGGCGCCGCGACCCTGCTCATCGGGCTCATTCCCGACTACAACACGATCGGTATCGCCGCTCCGTTCATCCTGCTGTTCCTCCGCATCATCCAGGGCCTCGCGCTCGGCGGCGAGTGGGGTGGCGCTGTGCTCATGACCGTTGAGCACGCCCCCGAGAACAAGCGTGGCTGGTACGGCTCGCTCGTGCAGGTCGGCGTCCCCTTCGGCACGCTCCTCGCAAACGTTGCGTTCCTCATCGTGACCGCATCGGTCTCGCAGGAAGCACTCTTCACCTGGGGCTGGCGCGTCCCGTTCATCGCCTCGATCCTCCTCGTCGCTGTCGGCATCTACATCCGCCTGAACATCGAAGAGACCCCGAGCTTCCAGCAGGTCCGCGAGCAGGGCGCGAAGGCGAAGCTGCCCTTCATCTACCTCATGCAGCACTACTGGAAGCAGGTTGTGCTCGGTGGTATCGCGACGCTGTCGACCGGCTCCACCTTCACCCTCATGGTCGCTTCGGGCATGAACTACGGCACGAGCGAAATGGGCTTCTCGGCCAACATGATGCTCTGGGTAGTACTTCTGTCGTGCCTCATCGCACTCGTGCTCATCCCGTTCTTCGGCTACCTGTCCGATCGCATCGGCCGTAAGCCGATCATCGCGGCCGGTATCATCGGCGAGATCGTCCTCGCGTTCCCGTTCTTCTGGCTCATCAACACGGGCAACACCGCCGCGGTGTTCCTCGCCTACGGCCTCATGATGATCGCGTTCTCCGCGAACTTCGGACCGATCGCAACGTTCCTTGCGGAGCTCTTCGGCTCGAAGGTGCGCTACTCGGGCCTGTCGATCGCCTACATGCTTTCCGGCCTGCTCGGCTCGGCAATCACCCCGGCGATCACCGCCTGGCTGCTTGACGTGACTGGCCAGAGCGACTCGATTGCCTGGTACATCGCGGGCGCGGCGGCAGCATCGCTCATCGCACTGTTCCTGCTCACCGATAACCACAAGCGCGACATCGACCGCGTTGGCGCGACGAGCGCAATCTCGGTCGAGTCGTGATTCGTCGGATCGACTCGGCGCCGGGGCTCGCCCCGGCGATCGGGCCCTACTCACAGGCGGTCGTTGCGAACGGCTTCGTCTTCACCACGGGTCAGGTGCCGTTCCACGCGGACGGCACCGCCCCCGCGGCGTTCGAGGACCAGGTGCGCGTCTGCATCGAGAATCTGCGTTCGGTGCTTGAGACCGCAGGCTCAGGCCTCGACCTCGTCGTCAAGGTGAACGCGTACCTTACCGATGCCGCCCAGCGGGAGCCGTTTAACCTGATCTACGCCGAGTACTTCGGCGACGCGAAGCCGGCACGCACCACGGTGTGCGCCCACATCTGGGACATTCCGTTCGAGATTGAGTGCGTCGCCGTCGTTCGCGCGGGCGCGGCAACCGAGGAGGCCTGAACATGAGTCGATCCACCGAAGAACTGATTGAGGCGCTCAAGACCGTCGAGATCCCGACCCTTGGGCATTTCCTCGAGGAGGGATTCTGCGACCAGGATCTGCGCCCGGTCAACAGCGGCCCGCAGCTCGTGGGTCGCGCACGCACGCTCGACCTCACGAAGCCTGACGCGTTCGCGGTGAACCGCGCGCTGCTCGCGCTCGAGCCGGGCGACGTGCTCGTGATCCGCGTCGCGGGTCGCGGCCACGCCCCGGCCGGCGCGGTCACCGCGCATGCCGCCATCGCCCAGGGCGCGGCTGGCATCGTCGTCGACGGCCCGGTCACAGACCAGGCCGCGCTGCGCGAACTGCAGGACCAGCTGCCCGTGTTTTCGACGGGCCT
>JAGNOB010000286.1 GCA_017990305.1 Leucobacter sp. | reverse complement strand
GCGTGCGCATCACCGACTTCACCGGAACAGAGGTCGACTTCGAAGAGTACGAGGTTGAGTGGGACGCTGGGGCCGCCGACAAGGGCGGCTGGTCGTCCTTCATGGCGAAGGAGATCAACGAGCAGCCTGAGGCGATCGCGAACACGATTCGTGGCCGCATCGTCGACGGTCACGTCGAGATCCCGGAACTCACGGCACTGGGTGAGGATCGCCTGAAGGAAATCGACCGCATCATCATCGTTGCGTGCGGCACAGCCTCGTACGCAGGCATGGTGGGGTCATACGCGATCGAGCAGTGGGCGCGCATCCCCGTTGAGGTGCAGCTGAGCCACGAGTTCCGCTACCGCGACCCCGTGCTCACCGGTCGCACGATGGTGATCTCGGTGAGCCAGTCGGGCGAAACGATGGATACGCTCATGGCGGTGAAGTACGCAATCGAGCGTGGCGTGACGACTGTGTCTGTCTGCAACACGCAGAGTGCGACGATCCCGCGCGAGTCTGACGCTGCCGTCTACACGCACGCAGGGCCAGAGGTCGCTGTTGCATCGACGAAGGCATTTGTGGCGCAGATCACGGCGCTCTACCTGCTCGGCTTGCACCTCGGACGCGTGCGCGGCACGCTTTCAGCTGAAGACGAGGCAGCCGCGGTCGAGCAGTTTGAGACGCTCCCGGAGAAGATGGCTGAGGCCGTCGCGACCCACGAGCAGATCGCGCAGCTCGCGCACTGGATGGCTGACACCCGCTCGGTGCTGTTCCTCGGCCGTCACGTCGGCTATCCTGCGGCCCTCGAGGGTGCGCTGAAGCTCAAGGAGATCGCCTACATTCATGCTGAGGGGTTCGCCGCCGGCGAGCTCAAGCATGGCCCGATCGCGCTCATCGATCACGGCCAGCCCGTGTTCGTGCTCGTGCCGAGCCCGCGCACCTCCCCGCTCATGCACTCGAAGGTCGTGTCGAATATTCAGGAGATCCGCGCACGCGGCGCCCGAGTTATCGCGATCGTGGAGAAGGGCGACACCGCTGTGTTGCCGTTTGCTGACGATGTCGTGCGGATCCCGCTCACGGACGCCCTGTTCGACCCGATTCTGCAGGTTGTTCCCCTGCAGTGGTTCGCGCTTGAGCTGTCGACCGCGAAGGGTCTCGACGTGGATCAGCCGCGCAACCTGGCGAAATCGGTGACGGTCGAGTGATCATCGGCATCGGCGTCGACACTGTCGGCATCGTGCGTTTCGAGCAACAGCTTGCACGCACACCAAAGCTTCGGGGACGCTTGTTCAGCGAAGCCGAGGGACAGCTGTCGATTCCGTCACTCGCGGCACGATTCGCCGCGAAGGAGGCACTCATCAAGGCGCTCGGGGATTCGGGAGGTCTCACCTGGCCTGACATGGAGGTTCGACGTAATGCACTGCGAGCCCCCGAGTTTGTGCCGACTCCCGGCCTCCTCGCGGCACTCGAAGCGCGGGGCGCGGATCGGATTCACCTTTCGATGACCCACGACACGGGTATTGCGACGGCGTTCGTTATTGTTGAGCGCGGAGGTGCAGCGGCATGAGAACTGGTTCAATGCGGGTGGCAGATATCTCGGTGCGGGCGATTCGGAAGAACGTCGCGCGGATCCGGGATCTCACCGGTGACGCAAAGGTCATCGTCGTGGTGAAGGCCGGTGGCTACGGACACGGCGCCGAGATCGCCGCTCGCGCAGCGGTGGAGGGTGGCGCGGCAATGATCGCTACCGCCGACCTCGAGGAGGCGCTGCAGCTGCGCGAGTGCGGTGTTGACGCTCCGCTGCTCTGCTGGCTGCACGGGCCACGCGTCGACTTCATCCCGGCAATCGAGCAATCGATCGATGTGGGAATTGCGCACCTCAGGCAGCTTGAAGCGCTCGCCGAGGCCGCTCGCGTGACGGGGCAGCAGGCCACACTGCAGTTCAAGATCGACACCGGCCTGAGCAGGAACGGAGCTGCACGCGACGAGTGGGAAGCGCTCTTTGCGCGCGGCGCGGAACTTGAACGAGAGGGGCTTGTGCGGGTGCGAGGCATCTTCAGCCACCTCGCGAACGCGGGCGAGGAAGCCGATCTCGCCCAGGGCGCCCGCTTTGACGAGGCGATCGCGCTGCTGCGGCAGGCCGGTTCCGAACCTGAGATGATTCACCTCGCTGCTAGCGCTGCGACGTTCTCGCGCCCCGAGCTGTATTACAACACGGTGCGCGTCGGGGTTGCGGCCTTCGGGCTGAGCCCGATCCCAGGCAAGAATTCGGCTCAGCTCGGGCTCACACCTGCGATGACGCTCCGTTCTGAGGTTGTTGCGCTGCGTGGGGTGCCAGCGGGAACCGGTGTCTCCTACGGGTTCAACCACATTTGTGAGGTCGCGACGACACTTGCTCTGGTACCCGTCGGCTACGCCGACGGCATGCCGCGCGCACTCAACGGTGCCGGAGCATGGGTGACGATCGCGGGGGAGCCATGCCCCATCGTCGGTCGGATCGGCATGGACCAGTTCATCGTCGACGTCGGCCCGCTCGGGGGGCGCATCGATCTGGGCGCACCGGTGGTGCTCTTCGGCGACCCGGAACGCGGGTATCCATCGATCGATATCTGGGCGGGACTCATGCGCACGATCCACTATGAGATTCTTGTGGGCATCGGCCCGCGCGTGCTTCGGCGCGCGGTAGATGAGGAGCAAGCATGAGCGTCGTGGAGCAGTTCTCCGCTGGCGATCCCGACGCGATGCACGAGCTGGGTATCCGGCTCGGCAGTGTGCTCGCGGCAGGCGATCTCGTGATTCTCACCGGCCCGCTTGGCGCCGGCAAGACTACGCTGACGCGTGGCATCGGTGAGGGGCTCGGCGTACGGGGTCCTGTGCAAAGCCCGACCTTCGTCATCGCCCGCACGCACCCGTCGCTCGTGGGCGGCGCCCCTCTGGTGCACGTCGACGCGTACCGCCTGGCTGACGCAGGCGAGGTCGAAGACCTCGATCTTGACTTCGACGGCTCGGTCGTCGTGGCCGAGTGGGGCGCAGGCCTCGTCGACGCACGCGATTCCTGGCTCGAAGTCGTCATCGAACGACCGCTCGGTGGCGACGGGTCGGCGGTGGCGGCTGACGGTACAGGCGGCACAGAAGACACAGAAAACACAGAAGACACAGAAGACACAGAAGACTTCGCGGAGGCTCCCGTTGAGCCGCGCACGCTCACCGTCACGGGGCATGGCCCGCGCTGGCAGAACGGAGTACTCGCGTGACCGCGATCAATGTTCGCTCGATCGCAGCACCGGAACTCGGTGAGCGCGTGATCCTCGCGATCGACACTTCGCTCGGCACGAGCGTCGCGCTCGGCGCTGCCGGCAACGTGACCGAGGTGTCGAGCGACGATCCGCGCGGCCACGCTGAAGCGATCGGCACGCTCATTGCACGCGTGTTTGCTGAGCGGGGGATCGACCCTGCAAGTGTCACTCACGTCACAGCCGGCATGGGGCCAGGGCCCTTTACGGGTCTGCGCGTCGGGATCGCGGCGGCGAATGCGTTTGCGCTTGGCCGAGGCCTGACAACGCTGCCGCTGGTGAGTCACGACGCCGCGGCGCTCGAGCAGCTCGAGTCGGGGGCAACCGCCGGCGTCCGAGTGGTGCAGGACGCGAAGCGTCGTGAGCTTTTCGTCTCGGACTACACCTCGCTCGACTGGGCTGGGATTCCCGAGCGCGCCGGCGATCCACATCTCGCGGCTCGTGAGGGCTACGAGAGCGTCACCAACGAGCTCTGGCC
>JAGNOB010000285.1 GCA_017990305.1 Leucobacter sp. | reverse complement strand
CGCTCCTGCAGGCACGGGTGCGGGTGCAGATGCGGGTGCCGCTTCGGCCGCGGCTGCCGCTCCGGGCGGGGGATCAGCAGGGAAGTGTTGCGTCATAGCTCTCTAGAGCGATAGTCCCCAGAGCCGGGCGAGGCCGCGCAACACCGGCCAGTGCCAGCTTGCTAGTTGCTGTCGGCACACAGGCAGAACGGGTGCCCAGCCGGGTCGGTAAAGACGATGAACGAGCCGCTCTCGCTCGGCTGAACGGCATGCCGGTGGCCGCCGAGGCTCGCCGCGGTCGCCGCAGCCTCCTGCAGATCGGCGACGTAGAAGTCGAGGTGGGCCTGCTGGGGTGTTGCGCCATTCGGCCACTCTGGCACGCGATAGTCGGCCACACGCTGGAACGCGAGAAAGTGTGTCGCGCCTTCGCCTCCGGGCGGGTGCACCTCGACCCATTCGGGGTCGCTCTCGCTCGCTTCATCGACGACGACGTCCCAGCCGAGGAGCGCCGCGTAAAACGTGGCGAGTCCGAGGGCGTCGGGGCAGTCGACTGCGAAGGTCATCCGGGTTGCCGCGATCGATGCGTTCATGCGAAAAGTGTAGGCGCCATGCTGCATTCGGTCTAGGCCTGAAAATCCTCTGAGGAATCTTCAACGCGGGGCTGCGCGCGTCGGCGTTTCCGGGGATACTGAGAGGGATCCAGTCACCGTCGAAGGAACCGCCCATGGCACACATGCTCGCGACATATATTGCTCTTCCCGGAACAACCGCAGAAGCGATGGAACACTGGCAGGAGGTCTTCGGTGGCGACCTAGAGATCATCCGCTACGGCGAGGCCCAGCTCAAGGATCTGCCGTTCGATCCGCCGCCGAACGCCGTGGCCCACGCCTCGCTGACCCTTCCAGCTGGCATCATCACTGGCGGCGATGTGATGGACGTGGGAACCGACTATCCGCTGCGCGGAACCGCGTACTCGCTGCTCTACACGACCGACACCCCCGAGGAAGCGCAGGGGTACATTGACAGTCTCACCGCTGGCGGCGGTTCGCTCGGCATGCCGTTCGAGCAAGCACCGTGGGGCGACTGGTACGGACAGGTGTTTGACCGTTACGGCGTGATGTGGGCGTTCTCCTGCGCGGTAACGTAGAGCCGTGTCGTTTGAAGACTCTTACCTGGGGAAGCTGCGCAAGCACGTTGGCAACGCAGAACTGCTTGCGCCCGGGGCACAGGTGCTCCTCCTCACCGATGAGGATCACGCGATCTTCCAGCGGCGAGCCGACTCCGGGCTGTGGGAGATCCCTGCCGGCAGTGCGGAGCCCGGGCAGAGTTTCTTAGATACAGCCGTCGCGGAGGTTTCCGAGGAACTCGGGCTGCTCCTGAACGGCGAGACCCTGACCGCATTCGCGACGTTCTCCGACCCCGTCGAGCACCGACTCGTGTACCCGAACGGGGACATCGTGCACGCCTTCGCGCTGTGTTTCGTCGCGCGCGACTGGAGCGGGGAGATTCGCCCGGACCCTACCGAGGTGCGCGAATGGGGCGTCTACCCGTTGACTGCTCCGCCGGACGGGCTGCAGCGCGCGACACGCCTCGTGCTCGACCTGTATCTCGCATTCCGGGAAACAGGTCGTTTCCAAGCGATGTAGCGGCGTGCTACCTTCAGACTCCGAAACGAGTGCACCAAGGAGCCAGCATGACCGAGCAGGTGAAGGGCCCAAAGTCATACTTCCCGTCGATTGAGGCGAAGTACGGCAGATCGATTGACGAGTGGATCGCGCTGCTGCGCCCGCACGCCGGGGAGAAACACATGGAGCAGGTTGCCTTCCTCAAGGAGCTCGGCATGGGGCACGGTCACGCGAACGCGCTCGTGCACGTGTTCCGCGCAGAATTCGACGGCGCCTAATGGCCGCCAAAGAACCCGCAATGTCGCCGTCAGAGATGCCGGTGGGCGAGGTACTCGATCGGGTCGTTGGCCCGCGCCGGGCCGAGGCGGACGAACTGCTTGCCATGCACCGGGCTGTGAGCGGATCGGAGCCCGTTGTCTGGGCCGGCCGAATCATTGGGTTCGGTGAACACCGCTACGAATACGAGAGCGGGCGCACAGGGCGAGTGCCGGAACTCGCGTTCGCGACAGGGGCCAAGCGACACACGATCTATCTCACCGAGAACTTCGCTGAGCGCTGGCCCGACCTGCTCGCTGAGCTCGGCCCGCACACGGCAAGCAAGGTGTGCCTGTACCTCACCCGTCTCACCAATGTGGATCTCGGCGTGCTGCGGCGGCTCCTTGACCGCGCCCTCGCCGAGACTCGCGGCGGTGAGGAGATCCACAGCCATTCCGAGGGCACCCGCGAAGCGTAGGCGGAGAGGCGGATCCGGTCGGCGCGCCGAAACCGGCACAGCGAAACGCCCGCGAAGTCACAGGTGATTCGGAAGGCTCAGAGTTAGCCTCAGACCATGAGCAACACCGCACCGATTCCGAGAGCTTCCGTTGCCGCTGTGGGCGACGAAATCACGATCTCTCCCAGCGCACTTCGCTCCCTCAGCGGAGAACTCCAGCGTTTCATGCTCGAGTACAGGTTTGCGATGCAAGAGATCGAGACAAAACTCTCGATTCTTCGCGAAGAGTTCATACACATGCACGAGTACAACCCGATCGAACACGTCTCGAGCCGGGTGAAGACACCTGAGAGCCTCCTCGCGAAAGTCGAGCGGCGTGGCGTTACCCCCGAGGTCGGCGCGATCCGGCGGGAGATCCAAGACATCGCAGGTGTGCGGGTGACATGCGCGTTCATTCGCGACGTCTACCGGCTGTTTGGGCTGCTCACGCAGCAGGACGACATTACCGTGATCGAAGTCGAGGACTACATCGAGCACCCGAAACCGAACGGCTACAAGAGTCTTCACGCGATCCTTTCCGTGCCCGTCTACCTGTCGAGCGGCCGCGTCGACGTACCCGTCGAGGTACAGTTCCGCACGATCGCGATGGACTTCTGGGCAAGCCTCGAACACAAGATTTATTACAAGTACCAGCGGCAAGTGCCCGAGCAGATGATGGACGAACTCAAACAGGCAGCCGACTCGGCCGCCGAGCTCGACACCCGTATGCAGAGCCTGCACGTGCAGATGCACGGCGAACCCCCTCCCACGTCGCCGATCAATCTGCAGGAGATCCGCGAGGTACGAGAACGCATCAGGCGCGTATAACACCGAACCCTCGCCGAGCCTCTAGGCTCGAGGCGTGGAATCAGACAGCGCGGCACGCGGCGAACACCTCCCTGGCGGATCGGGCGGAGTGTGGCGCGTGCGCGCTGCAACCGGCGACATGCGCGTGCACCGGCCGACAGGCCCGTGGACGCCCGCGGTGCACGAACTGTTGCACCATCTGCGGGAGCGGGGACTCGACGGGATCCCTGAGGTGCACGGGATCGACGCTGACAACCGCGAGGTGCTGAGCTATCTGCCAGGGGAGACCCTTGATCCGGAAACCGTCTCGCCGAGTGATGATGCGCTCGCCGCAGCGGCGCGCTGGCTGCGACGATTCCACGACGCTGTTGCAGACTTCACGCCAACGAGCGACCACTGGCGTCAGGGTGAACAACCCATCGATCGACGGCGCGGCGAAATCATTTGCCACAACGATCCCGGCCTTTACAACTGGGTTGTCGTTGATGGTGAGTTTGCGGGAATGATCGATTGGGATCGTGCTGGCCCCGGGCTGCCAATTGATGACCTTTCCTTCCTCGTGTGGTCGGGGGTGCCGCTGCTGCGGGAGATCCCCGCGG
>JAGNOB010000284.1 GCA_017990305.1 Leucobacter sp. | reverse complement strand
TCCTGTGAAGCAAGAAAGACCGAGCGATCTCGAACATACGAGGAGTGGCGCAGGATCTGATGGCAGAGGCGCAAATCGTGACAGCGTTCGATTCGGACACCCGCGGAGAGGAGATCCGCGTAGTGGGCCGAGGTGCTGTGCCACACCCAACGCGGAGCGTGAGCGGCTTCGAGTTGCTCGACGAAACCCGCGAATTCTGACTGGGGGATGATGCTCGAACCGAGCTGGGATCCGTCCGAGGAGAGCTGCACCGCCTCGAGCTCGCCACTGGGACCACGCCCGAGTATGCACCAGTGCGTTGGGCGGTCGCTGGTATCTGATGGCACACGCTAACGCTACCGACACCCGCTGACACTTACGCAGCGGCGCGGGATTACCGGGGGAAACGCGAGCAAATTGAGTAGTAACTTAGCCATTTCAAGGCGAATGCAAAAGTTAAGGATTTATCACGAAATTTGCTTCAGCAGCGTTTTAGGCGGTAGTGCGGTATGGTTACAGATATCGGCGCTTTCTTTCCGATTGCTTCGCCTCAGTGTCTCACAGCCGCTGGTGTGTTTCCCCGGGCTGTCCCGCTGATAAGTTCAATCCGCGCATTCGCGCGACCATTACGAGCCGCATAGGCGGCTCCGCATCACAAAGGAATGCTCTCATGGCAACCGGCACCGTCAAGTGGTTCAACAGTGAAAAGGGCTACGGGTTCATCGCACCCGACGATGGCTCAGCAGATCTCTTCGCGCACTTCAGCGCAATCGAGGGAAGCGGCCGCCGCGACCTCGAAGAGAACCAGCAGGTCGAATTCGACACCGAGGATGGCGCTCGCGGCCCGCAGGCCGTGAACATCCGCAAGCTGTCCTAAGCAGCTCTTCCAAGAGGGTGTCGTCCGATTTCGGACGGCACCCTCTTGTTTTTATAGCGGTAGCTGTGTGTGAGCCAACTGCTTGGTGTGAGCCTCGGGCGCATGCGCTCAGCCCGCGCCCAGGTAACCATCGGAAGGCTCTGCGAATATACCCACTATGGGTATAAGATCCGCACTGCTTCCACTGCTCGCCGCAGCACTCCTGCTCACCGGTTGCGCGTCAGCGCAGACTCCTGCAGCCGAAGGCCCGCCACAAGCGGTCGAACAGGTCGCCGAGCTCGGCATTGACACGAGCGACGCGAAGTCGATCATTGAGGGGCTTGACACCCTCCCGGTGGCAAACCGCCCGAGCCCGGACAGCCTGATCGCTTCTGTCCGGCCCAATGAGCTGGTGCTACAGCCGGGGGACGTGACGCTGCCAATCAATGACAGCGATTTCTACCTGTCAATCGCACCATACGTGACTCAGACCCACCCCTGCGACTTCCACAGTCTTACGACATGCCTCGGAGAACTGCAGAACACTCCGGTCGAGCTCACCGTCACCGACGCTGAGACGGGCGAGGTTGTTCTGAGTGAAGTTACAGCGACCGCAGATAACGGCTTTGTCGGAATCTGGCTGCCGCGCGACGGAGCGTTTGATGTGCGTATCGTGGGCGAGCAGGGCGTCGCCGAGCAGCAGGTCACGACCGGTGCCGACGACCCGACCTGCTTGACGACAATGCAACTCAAGCCCTAACGGGAGTCTGTCCGACGCACAAACAGTAGTGGGGCCCGAGGCAAATGCCTCGGACCCCACTACTGTTTCTGCGTCAAGGGAGCAGTGACGCGGCTGCGCGATCCAGCACGTAGACGACGTCTGGATGCCGCTGCACGATGCTCGCAGGCACCTGCTCAGTAACCGGCCCCGCGATCGCGGCAGCGACGGCCTTGGCCTTTGCCTCACCGATCGCGACGATGATGAGCTTGCGGGCATCCATGATGGTGCCGAGACCCTGCGTGATGGCCTCGCCCGGCACGTTCTCGGGAGCACCGAAGAATCTTGCATTGTCAGAGATTGTTTCCGGCGTCAGCGACACGCGGCGGGTGCGGGAGTCGAACGGAGACCCCGGCTCGTTGAAGCCCAGGTGTCCATTGCGGCCAATCCCGAGAATCTGCAGATCAACGCCGCCTGCGGCGGCAATTGCCTCTTCGTACGCGGCTGCCGCGGCGGCCGACGCAACCGTTGCAGGTACGTGTACCTGTTCCGGCGTGAGGCCAACCGGCCCCACGACGGTGTTGGTAATGACCGTACGGTAGCTTTCCTGATGGTCCGGGTCGATGCCGGCGTATTCGTCAAGCGCGAAACATCGCACCCCCGACAGGTTCAGTTCACGCTCGCGCGCGAGCTCTGCCCATGCGTTGTATATCGAGAGTGGAGATGATCCGGTGGCGAGACCGATCACTGCATCCGGTCGTGCCGCAATAGCTTCGAGCACCTGCTCAGCGGCAAACCGGCCAAGCGATGCGGAATCGTCAAAGACGCGTACGTCCACCAGGCCTAGCCTCAGTGGCCCTGGGCAGCGAGGCGCTCCTGCGCCTCGACGATGAGCGTTTCGGCGTCAGCCGCGGAGCCCCAGGAATCAACCTTGACCCACTTGCCCTCTTCGAGGTCCTTGTACCGCTCGAAGAAGTGCGTGATCTCCTTGCGTGTGTACTCGGGGATGTCCTCGACGTCCTGAATGTGGCTCCAGCGCGGATCCTTCACCTGGACAGCGATGACCTTGTCGTCGCCGCCGGCCTCATCAAGCATCTTGAGTACGCCGACGGGGCGAACCTTGATTCCGACACCGGGGAAGACGGGGTAGTCGAGCAGTACGAGCACGTCGAGCGGGTCGTTATCCTCGCCGAGGGTTTCCTCGAAATATCCGTAGTCTGCGGGGTACACAAAGCCGGTGTAGAGCACGCGGTCGAGGTAGACGCGACCGGTTTCGTGGTCGATCTCGTACTTGTTGCGGCTTCCCTTGGGGATCTCGATGACGGCATCAAATGCGGCGGTCATGCGCGCTCCTTCGTGCTTGCGGTCGACCGATGTCGGCCTGGTTGCGAAATATTGCCGAGGCTAAGGCTACCCGATGAGTTGACCAGGGTAGCTTTGAAGCGTGGAGCATCCGGAGTTTATGCGAGTGAGGCTTGCGGTTCGGCGTGCTCTCGATGGGCTGACAGACACTGCGGGGGAGTCGCCGTTGCTCCTCGTCGGGCTGTCAGGAGGTGCGGATTCCCTTGCGCTGGCAGCGGCGCTTGCGGCGGAGGCCCCCCGGCTCGCAGTGCGCGCCGGGGCGCTGGTGATCGACCATGGCTTGCAGCCAGGATCCGCTCGGACTGCCGAGCGTGCCGCCGACGCCGCACGTAACCTGGGGCTCGACCCCGTCGTGGTCCGCAGTGTCGAAGTAGGGTCTGTCGGCGGGCCAGAGTCGGCCGCACGCGACGCACGGTACGCGGCGTTCGCCGAGATCGCACGCGAGTACGGGGCCTTCGCGATTCTCACGGCGCACACCCGTGATGACCAGGCGGAGCAGGTACTCCTCGCGCTCGCTCGCGGATCAGGGACACGCAGTATCGCAGGGATTCCGGCAATTCGGCACCTCGAAGGCGGGGTGCTCCTCGTGCGCCCCCTGCTCGGCGCAGATCCCGAAGTAGGGCGCATGACGACCGTCGCTGCGTGCCGAGAGCTCGGACTCAGTGTGTGGGATGATCCACACAACACTGACCGCGCGTACGCTCGTGTGCGCGTGCGCGAGGTACTGCTTCCCGTCTTGGTTGAGGAACTAGGTCGGGGTGTTCGGGCGGGGCTCGCCCGGAGCGCCGATCTCGCCAGGGAAGACGCAGAAGCGCTCGATGCCTGGGCGGCGACCGTTGCGGCAGAACTCA
>JAGNOB010000283.1 GCA_017990305.1 Leucobacter sp. | reverse complement strand
GAGCAGGCGGTGAACTACTCGATCCGCCTCGGGCTCGCGCTCGGCTGCGACATCGCAGAGGTCTCCGGCTTCGCGCGCAAGAACTACTTCTACCCAGACATGGGCAAGAACTACCAGATCTCGCAGTTCGACGACCCGATCGCGCACGACGGTTCGGTCGAGATTGAGCTCTCGAGCGGCCGCGTGATCCACGTGCCGATCGAGCGCGCGCACATGGAAGAAGATGCCGGCAAGCTGAACCACGTCGGTGGATCGACAGGCCGCATCCAGGGCGCCGAGTACTCGCTTGTCGACTACAACCGCGCCGGTGTGCCGCTCGTCGAGATCGTCACGCACCCGATCTTCGGTGGCGAGGCGGATACGCCCGAGATCGCGGCGGTCTACGTGTCGACGATCCGCGACATCGTCGTGTCTCTCGGCATCTCCGACGCGCGCATGGAGCGGGGCAACATCCGCTGCGACGCGAACGTTTCGCTGCGGCCCCGCGGTAACGAGGGCGCAGGCATGAGCGTGCTCGGTACGCGTACTGAGACGAAGAACGTGAACTCGCTCCGCTCGATTGAGCGGGCTGTGCGCTTCGAGATCCAGCGTCAGGCGCAGCTGCTCTCCGAGGGCACCGCGATCACGCAGGAGACGCGTCACTGGCACGAGGACACTGGCGAGACCTCGCCGGGCCGCCCGAAGAGTGACGCGGACGACTACAGGTACTTCCCGGAGCCCGACCTCGCACCGCTCACGCCGTCGCGCGAGCTCGTCGAGGAGCTGCGGGCCACGCTGCCCGAGCACCCGACGCTGCGCCGCCGCCGGCTCGCTGCCGAGTGGGGGTTCTCGCCGCTCGAGTTCCGCGACGTCGTCAACGGCGGGCTGCTCAACGAGATTGAGGCGACCGTTGCCGCAGGCGTCCCCGCGCAGACCGCGCGCAAGTGGTGGACCGGCGAGATCGCCCGTATCGCCAACGAGCGCTCGGCCCAGCCGACCGACCTCATCACGCCCGAGCAGATCGCCTCGGTCGTGAAGCTCGTCGACGCCGGCACGCTGAACGACAAGCTCGCGCGTCAGGTGCTCGCTGGCATCATCGACGGTGAGGGCACCGCGCAGGAGATCGTCGACGCCCGCGGGCTCGCGATCGTCTCCGACGACGGCGCACTCATCGAGGCCGTCGACGCGGCGCTCGCCGAGCAGCCCGACGTGCTGCAGAAGATCCGCGACGGCAAGGTGCAGGCCGCCGGCGCGATCATCGGCTCCGTCATGAAGGCGATGAAGGGCCAGGCTGACGCAGCTCGCGTGCGCGAGCTCGTGCTCGAGCGCGCAAGCGCCGAGTAGCAGCAGCGTTTAGGGCCGGGGTGATCAGAGATCGCCCCGGCCCTTACTCGTGCTCGGACCCCGGGGTGATTCAGCTCCCTGTGTCCCGGAGACGGGCCACAGCCCACGAGCCACCGATGAGGACGGTTGCCCAAGCCGCCATGACGACTCCGCCCGCTATCGGGCTCAGGAGGTCTACCCCCGGGTACGGCATGAGTAGTTGGATGCCGGCGAGGTCGGGCAGGTATTTCAGCACCGGGAACACGCCGAGCAGCGAAATCGTTAGGCCGAGGACAAGTGGCACGAGCACGACGAGCGTGACAATGTAAGTTCGCGCGAGCACCGTGATGCAGGCGGCCACGATCGCGATCAGCGCGTAGTTCGCGCTGACGCCCAAGAGATTCCACCCCATTGCCGACGTGAACTCCTGCGGGGCCAACCCGTCGGCACCAAGCGCCACATGCTTGACAAGTACGGCGGCACCGATGGCGACGGCGCCGATGACGGCCCCGACCACTGCCACCAGCGTGAGCTTTGCGGCGAGCACTTGGCCACGCTTCGGGGTCGCAAGCAGGGTGGTTCGAAGCTGTCCGTCGGTGTACTCGGCGCCGACGATCAGCGCTGCGAGCAAGATGACGAGTGGTTGTCCGAACCCTGCCGTCTCGAAGCCGTGCGACTCAATTGGAAACGCGTTTTTTCGTGTGGGGTCGAATGCGAGGCCCGACGCGAGAGCGAGAATAGTGGGGACGAGAAGGGCTGCACAGAGCGTGATCTGCGTGCTACGCAGGGTGAGCGCCTTTGTCACTTCAGCTCGCAACGAGTGGGAAAAACTGTGGAGGGCCATGTGCTTTCCTTTAGAGGTCTCGACGGGTGAATGAGACGGCAGCGGCAACCAGGAGCACGGCCGCCCAGCTGGCCTGTACGATTCCTCCGAGAGCTGGATCTAGGTAGCTGTCGCCCGCGGGATCACTGTAGAGCGCCGCACCTGCCACGGTAGGAAGAAACTGTGCGCCTGACCAGAAGCTTGCGAGAAAGTCGCCAATGCCGATGACCAGCGGGGTCATGACCATGAGCGGCAGGATCGCGGTGCGAGCAAGCACGCCGATTGAGAAGGCGATGAGGGCTGTCAGTGTCCACGCGAGCGCAACGCCGCCGACGTTCGCCCAGATCGTTGGCGTGAGTGTCCACGGGTCGATGGTGCTTGGTGAGGCGAGGTGGGTGATAACCATCGTTCCCGCCATAGTGACGAACCCGATAGCGCCTGTCAGCACCGCAAGCAGCATCGCCTTGACGATGAACACGCGGAGCCGCTTCGGCGTAGCGAGAATCGTTGTGCGGATCTGGTTGCCGCCGCCGTACTCGCTGCCCGCCCATAGGGAGGCAAGCGCGACGACAAGCACATAGCCGATTCCGGCCATATCGAGGCCCTGATACTCAACCGGGATTGGTGTCGAGCTAAACAGGAGGTCGCTGTCGGCAAGCCCGTCGGGAATGGGCACAGCGTTCGTCCACGCCATCGGCCAGGTTCCGAACACTGTCACCAGCGCGAGGATCCAGGTGGCTCTTCCCGTCAGGAGTTTGGTTGTCTCGGAGCGCACGAGCGACATCATCGAGTTGCCCCTCCATCGACGGCGTCCCCGTGCTCGGCTGCCCCTCGATACTCCGCTGCCCCGCGATACTCCGTGTGCTCCTCGGTGAGGGCGAAGAAGGCCTCCTCAAGGGAAGCGTGTGAGCCTCCCACTTCGACGCCGGAACCCGCGGCGACAACCTTGCCTCGCGCGATCACCACAAACTCGTCGGCCGTGTCCTCCATCTCACTCATCAGGTGGCTCGACACAAGCACAACTTTGCCGGCGTCGGCGAGGGAGCGAAGGAAGCGCCGCATCCACCGAATCCCCTCGGGGTCGAGGCCGTTTGTCGGCTCATCGAGAATCAGCACCCCGGGATCCCCGAGGAGAGCCGTCGCGATTCCGAGCCGCTGCCCCATGCCGAGTGAGAAGCCGCCGATACGCTTCTGTGCCGCGTCCTGCAGCCCCGTGAGCGCCAGTACCTCGTCGACGCGCGATGTGGGGATCGCGTTCGACTGGGCGACCCAGCGAAGGTGGGCGTGAGCGGTTCGCCCCTTGTTCGCGCCCGGGCCATCGAGCATGGCACCCACCCGGAGAAGTGGCCGATGCAGTGAGCGATACGGGACGCCGTCGATGAGGGCAGAACCCGAGGTCGGCTTGTCAAGGCCGAGGAGGATGCGGAGCGTGCTCGACTTGCCCGCCCCGTTGGGGCCGAGGAAGCCGGTTACCCTGCCGTCTTGGGCTGAGAAACTGATGTCGTCCACGACCGCGCGGGTACCGTGACGTTTGACGAGATGTTCGATTTGGATCATGCATCCGAGACAACCGTGTTTCGGGCGGGCTGTCAGTCTGCAGGAGTTGACAATCGTCGGGATCTCGGGAGAATGTTTGAATCAGTGGTGT
>JAGNOB010000282.1 GCA_017990305.1 Leucobacter sp. | reverse complement strand
CGCCCTCGAGCACGTTCTCGACGACCTTATGTGACTGCGCGACGACGCCGATCCGCCAGCCGTCGCGTTCGACGAGCTGCTGAATGACACGGGCCGCGAGGTAGGTCTTGCCCGTGCCTGGCGGCCCCTGCACGGCGAGCGCCGCGTGGTCGAGTAGGCGCAGGCTCGCGAGCACCGCGCCGATCATCCGGGCGTCGTCTTCGCCGCCTGCTTCGAGGGCCTCGTTGGAGTCCGGGCTGACAAGGCCGTCACGCCCAGCGAGTCGCGGTTCGGCGCGGGTGAGGAGCTCGTAGACGGGGTCGCGAACTTCGGTGCCGAGCTGCGCGGCGGTAACGAGCGCCGCGCCCCACTCCTCGATCGCGCCCTTCTGCCTGCCGGCAGGCGGCGGCGGGCCAGGGGTCACGGCGACGGGCAGCGCCTGAAACGGCGCCGCGTCGTTCGGCAGCTTCTCTTCGATGGTGACCCCGTCAGCGTGCCGCTCGACGATGTCGACCTGCCTCGCGCCGCGTGCGCCGGGAGCACCGCCCCACTGCGGGAACGGCGCCGGGTACTCGTAGAGCGCAAACATCTGTGTGCCGGGCTTCAGCGAGCTGCCGGGCGCGACCGTGCCTCGCAGACGCACCCGCCTGCGGTCGATTCGGGCGCGCGGCGGCCGGTGCCAGTCTTCGAGCACCGTGCTTTCGCTGCGCTCGACTACGACGACGTCACGCGTGTCCGCCCATTCCTCGACGGGGTCGACGAGCCGCGCAAAGTGCGCCCACCAAAACGACTTCTGTTCGCGCTGGTGATAGTCGATCGCGCTCGCGGCAAGCCTGAGCGCGGTGCGGGAGGCGGGATCCTCCGCCGCCTCGGCTTGCTCGAGCAGTTGTTCGCCGACGCGACTGAGCTCGACTGGCCGTTCATCCGTCGGTGTCAGCAGGTCCGGTGCGACGGGCTCGATGCCGTGATCGCGCGCGATACCGAGCAGCCAGTCACGCAGCCGGAGCGTGGAGACACAGTCGTAGCGGTTGTAATCGGCGATGTCGTCGAGACGTCGCTGCCCCGCTGCCCGCGTAGCCGGATCTGCCGAACCCAGCTGCTCGCTCGCCTCCGCGTACTCGACGACGGATTGTGCACCGCTCACGACGCCGTCCTCGGCGCGCACCTCGGCGCCCATGTAGAGGGGTTCGAGCTTCTTAATCGAATACGAACGGGAGCCCACGCGCAGGGCCTGCTTCACGATCGGGTACAGGTCGACGAGGACGTGCTCGCGAAGCAGCTGATCTACCTCGGCCTCGCAGACACCGTGGCGGGCCGCGATCGACAGTAGGTGCGTGCGCTCGTAGCTCGCGTAGTGGTAGATGCGCATGCCCGGGTAGGTTCGGCGACGTTCGGTGACGAGCGCGATGAAGCGTTCGAGCGCCGCGCGCTCTTCGGCGAGCGAGTGCGCCCAGATTGCGGTGAACTGCTCTCGCTCGTCGACACAGCCGAAGAGGTAGTCGAGGTTCCACTTTGCGGTGCCAGCCTCGTCGGTCTCCCGGTAGAAGGGGTCGCCCTCAAAATCGAAGAACAGGTCACCAGGGTTCGGCTGCGGCAGTGCTGCGAGTGTCGCGGGGGCGACGACCCGCACGCTCGGGGCCGTCAGCGCGGCACCCGCAGCGGCACCTGCAGCCGCCGCCCGCTCACTGTCGATCTGCACGGCAGCTTGCAGCGCGACTCGCTCGAGCACGGCGCCCGTCAGGCCCTGGACGGCGCGCGTTCCGGCCTCGATCTCGGGGAGCGCTGCTGCCACCGCGTCGATCGTGCCGAGCCCCGCGGCGACGAGCGCTGCCCGCTGCCTGGGGTACAGGCCAGCAATGAGCAGTGGATCGCGCGTGCGCTGAATCTCCGGCTCACACACCTCACAGCGGCCGCAGGCGGTCACCCCCGCTGCGCCCCAGGCGATGGGCGCGGCGCTCTCCCTGCGCCCGTCGTCACCGGACGCCCCGAACCGGGCGAGCAGCAGCTCATGCAGCCGGGCACGACGCCTGCGGAACACCGGGGCGATGTCGGCGATGCGGTGGCTCGTGCGCTCCCCCGAGCCGAGTATCAGCGTCGCCTCAGCAGCGACAGGCACCCCGATGCGCTCCAGTTGCTCGACATACGCGGCGAGCTGCATGAGCGCGGTGACCTTTGCGCGGCGCGCAAGCTTCGTGTCCTGTACCTCATAGGTGCCGTCGTCGCGCAGCTCGAGAAAGTCGGCGAAGCCGAGGAAGGCGATCGCGGGCTCTGCTGTGCCGGAGGCAGGCACACGCTGCGCAGGGTCGAAGAACGTCGCCTGGAACACGACCTTCGCCTGCCCACGAAGGGCGGTCAGCGTGTCAGCGGCGACCGCCCCAAGCGCGTCGGGGTCCATCGAAGCCGGCCTGGGAATCTCAACGACCCCGCCGGGCGCACCGAGCGAACCCGGCCCGAATTGCTCCCGCAGCTCGCCAAGCACACGCTCCTCGTGGGCATCGCCGAGGCTGCCAGCGCGCGCAAGCATCGCGTCGTCATCGAGCGGTACATCGACCGCCCGACCCAGCTTCGCATCAACTCGACGAAGAAACGCGAACTCACACATGCTCGCGGCGGTCAGGTCGCTCGCACTGGTGACGAGCAGCGGACCCGCCTCGGTTTCTCGTACGAACATCGCGCCTCTTTCGATTTCGGGATCCACTTCTGCCGATCCGCACCTCGACGCTACCGCGCGCCACCGACACTGAGGCGCAGCTACATCCGCGCGCCCACAGCAGTCGCCAAGTAGACTGGCAGGACCGGGGGAAATCCCCCATGACATATACCAACGCAGGAAGTACCAAACACCGCGTGACCACTCAGACTTTCGCCGATCTCGGCGTGCCCGCTCCCATTGCCCTTGCGCTCGAAAAGAACGGGAAGACAGAGCCCTTCCCGATCCAGCGCGACACCCTCCCCGACACCCTGAAGGGACGCGACGTTCTCGGCCGCGGCCGCACAGGCTCGGGTAAGACCATCGCCTTCGGCATCCCGATCGCTGCCAACCTCGCGGGAGGTGAAGCTGGCATCGCTGCCGGTGAGGCCGCGAAGAAGCGCCGGCCATCACGCCCGCGCGCCATCATCCTCGCCCCGACCCGCGAGCTCGTCACCCAGATCGCGGAGACCCTGAAGATGCTCGCCGACCCCGTCGGGCTCAAGGTCACCACGATCTTCGGCGGCGTGCCGCAGCGCCGTCAAGAGGCAGCCCTCGAGGCCGGCGTCGACATCGTCGTCGCGGCCCCGGGTCGCCTCGACGACCTCCTCAAGCAGAAGCTCCTCACGCTCGACGGCGTCGAGATCACTGTGCTCGACGAGGCCGACCACATGGCCGACATGGGGTTCCTCCCCGTCGTCACGCGCATCATGAACCAGACCCCGAAGCAGGGCCAGCGGCTCCTCTTCAGCGCGACGCTCGATAACGGCGTCGACAACATCGTGAAGAAGTACCTCCACGACCCCGTGCGGCACTCGGTCGACTCGGCGGAGTCGCCCGTGCCGCAGCTCACGCACCACATTTTCGAGGTGTCGGGCAAGGGCCAGAAGGACGCGCTCATCGAGGCGCTCGCGAGCGGCACGACCCGCCGCATCATGTTCACCCGTATGAAGCACCAGGCGAAGAAGCTCGCCAAGCAGCTCACCGCCGCGGGCATCCCCGCGGTCGAGCTGCAGGGCAATCTCTCGCAGAACGCACGCGACCGCAACCTCGCCGAGTTCGTTTCGGGTGAGGCGCGCGTGCTCGTCGCGACCGACGTCGCCGCCCG
>JAGNOB010000281.1 GCA_017990305.1 Leucobacter sp. | reverse complement strand
CCTCTTGACCCTGGGGAGCGCACCAGGGTCACCCACCTTCCCGAAGTTCACCGAGCTCACGCCGAAACAGAGTGATATCTCATGTCTATTGCTTCCCGACTGAAGACCTGGCTCGCGGGTGTGACCCTGTCAGCGGTACTGCTGACCGGCGCGCCCGCTGCCGTTTTCGCCACCGACCAGTCGCCACCACAAGCTGCCGTCCCTGGATCCACGGAGTCGACCGAGCCGAGCCCGGGCGGCGCGGAGAAGGCCTCGCCCGAGACCCCCGAAACGGGTGCAGCAGAGCCGGGGGCCAGTGCGCCAACGCCGACCACTCCGACCACTCCCGGAGGTGACACCCCGGACGAGACCGGAACCACAGGCGACCCCGACAGTCGTGCAGACGCCGACGGTCGTGCAGATGCCGGCAGCGGCGAGCCGGATCCGTTGGGCTCAGGGCCGAGCGAGGGCGCGACCGGCGACGAGCTCGCAACGCTACTCGGGGGCGCCCAGGAGCTGCAGAACCGTGTTGCTCCCGCGTCCGCTGCGAAACTCGCGCCGGGAACCTACACCGTCACGGCAAACCCGTACGTGGCGGGATCGGATGCTCCGATCGGGGTCAATGTCTACATGGCTGACGCAGGGTTCCCACCTGTGACACCCCAAAAGCTCAACACGACGCTGCGGGTCGCGGCTGACGGGGCGCTCTCGGTGGACGTGCCGTTCAATCAGGAAATATTTACCCTCCAGTCGATCGCAGACGGCCCCGATCTCACGGTGACCGAAATCGAGCGTGGCGGCAACATCGCCTGGGGAAACCTCACCCCCGACCCCCGCTACCCCGACCGGATCGTGCGGGTGACCGCTTCGCTCGGCAACGACAGCGGCGAGTACACGTTTGGCGGCGCGAGGCAGTATCCGGTGCCACTCCAGACCGAAAAAACCTGGGACGTGCACCTCAGCGTCGACTTCGCGAGCGCCGTGCGCCAGGTCACCGGGGATTTCACGCAGACGTACCGGCATCAAGGCACTGGCGCGGTGGTGCAGGTCGAAGCCGAAGCGGGCGATCCGCTGATTCCCGCGCTCACCGATGCATCGCTGCGCGCGAAGTCGCCAGCGGCCGACACCGAGGGCATCGCTGGCGCACTCGCGCGTGAGTTCGTGTCGATGCCGACGTTTGTGGGCTGGGAACTTGGGCTGGAAGGGGGCGACGGGGCGATCGCGCTCGGCGCTGCGCAACGCACGACGGTGACGCTCCCGTACGCGGGGGCCGAGGCCACCGTCATGCGAATCGTCGGGGGAGAGGCGACCCTCGTGCCGGGCAGCCGGAGCGCCGACGGTGAGGTGACGTTTGTGTCCGAGGGGCTCGGACTGTTCGCGCTCGTTGAGACAGCGTCCGCTGCGCGGTGGGAGCACACGAAGCAATTCGCGAGTGAGCTTGGCACGACCATGACGTACCGCACGACCGGCGAAACCGATTGGGAATTCCCCGGCATGGACTTCCCCTCGCTCGACTCGCTCGGCGCCTATTCCTCGTTCCTCGGAGAGGAGAAGAACGAGCAGCGGTTGGCCGAGGCCGCGAAGCTCTTCTCAGCAGACTTCACCGACCCGAAGGTTCGACTCTTCACCTTCGGCCTCGACGTGAGCTTCGAGAACGTCCCGGGGGCGACAGTCGCCAAACACTGGGCATGGACGTATCCGATGGGTGGGGGAAAGACGAGCCTGTCAGCGTCGGTGCCAACCGACACTGACGCGTCCAAGCTCTTCCTCGTTTCCGGAACAGCCGGCAGCGGACTCACCTCGGCCGACGCCATCGCCGCGGCCCGGAACGGCTCGAACGCGGTGTTCGATATCGTCGCGAAAGACACCGATCCCGCTTCACCCGCGGCGATGGTGCAGGTTCCCTTGTGGAACGCGGCGACCGGTAAAAACGGCGACATCGACACCGCGCAAACCGAGGTGACCGAAGTCGCCTACATCGCCGTTGTGCAAGAAGCGGTGGTTGCCGTGGCTCGGCCAGCCGCAGCGACCGGGCTGACCTACGATGGCACGGAACAGTCAGGTGTGCCCGCCGGCGACGGATATACGCTCAGCGCCCGGCCGACAGCGACCGCAGCTGGGACGTACCTGGCACGCGCGACGCTCCTCGAAGGCTACGTCTGGGAAAACGGATCCACGGCACCCCTCAGCCTTCCCTGGGAGATTGCGCGGGCACCCCTCACCGCGACCTACGCTGGCGAGTCAATCGATATCGGCGGCGCTCCGAAGCTCGCCGTTTCGGTGACGGGGTTTGTCGCTGGCGAGACCGCGGCAACCGCCGCAGGCTTCACCGCCCCAACGATCGTCGCCCCGGAACGCCTGACCGCGGGCGGCAGCTACGCGCTGACCCCCGCAGGCGGGAGCGCGACGAACTACCGGTTCGAATACGAGGGTGGAACCCTGCGCGTCAACGAAGAGGTCATCGACCCCGGACTCGCGCCGGGCAGCTACCGAATCACCGCAAACCTGTTCGTGCCAGGAAACAAGAACGACATCCTCGGGCTCACTGCGTACATGACGAACCCAAAGAATCCACTCGTCTCGCCAACTCACCCGAACTACGGGATTCCGACCGCTCCTGTCCGAGACAACGCGACCCTCGTCGTCGGCACAGACGGGAGCCGGTCGCTCGTGCTCGACGTGCCCAACCCCGCGTTCACGCTCATGCAGTTCGGAACCGCCTCCAACGGCGTCACCGTTGCAGGGGTCGCACGCGACGGCAAACAGTACGGCAAGCACACCGCCGGCAGAATCAAGAAGGCCGTGATCACGCTCCGTGAGGGCATCGACACTGCAGTCTTCACGAAGAGTAAGGTCTATGCCGCGCCGCTCGAGCTCGATAAGACCTGGGATCTCAGCCTCGCCGTTGACTATGCAAGTGCGGTGCGCGTCTCGGACGAAACCACCGTCACGATCCCGGGCGACGAAGGCGAAACACCGGTCAACCCCGGCACCACACCCGGCACGAAACCGGGGACTAAGCCCGGCACGAACCCGGGAACTAAGCCCGGCACGAACCCCGGAAGCAAACCCGGCGTGAAACCGCGCCCGACCACAAAACCCAATGCAGGGCGGCCCGCTGTGCAGCCCAAGCAGCTGGCTGCAGGCAAGTACGCCGTGAGCTCAAACATCTGGTTCAGCCGTGAGGTGACCGGCCTGCCGCTGGCACCCCACATCACGAACGGTGCCTTCCCGCCCAAGGACCCTGTGACCGACAACGCGACGCTCACCGTAGCGGCCGACGGGTCAGGCCAGATCACCGTGCCGATTGTAATTCAGGACCGCATCATGACGGTGCGAAGCCTGTCGGGCGGAGGCGTCGTAAGCACAGGCGGTTCGGGAGCCGTGACAAGTGTGACCGTGGACCTCGGGCACATCGATCCGACAGCCGCTTCGATATCGCGCGCCCTCACCGCATCAGTGTCCATCGGTGATCTCGCCTACAGCATCGGTGGCCCCATCTTCGGTGGCACGCGCGAACACACCTGGCCCGCCTCGTTCGAGGTGAACCTGTCTGGCGTGCCAACCTCCGGTGGCGGCATTGTGCCCGGGTTCGTCCAGGCGAAGCTCCCAGGAGCCCGGACCGCAGACGACGAGGCCGCCCTCAAAGTGATGCAGGCCCTCGAAGCCGCGCGAGAGGCGAACGAGAAATCGAAACTCGCTGGGCGTGGCGATTCGGGCAGCGGTCTGACGGGGTCAACCGGACCAGGCGCAGACCCCACCGCGGCCGGCACCGCCGGAACCGGCGCGGCCGTCCACCCCATTGCTCTGGTCGCCGGCATCGCGC
>JAGNOB010000280.1 GCA_017990305.1 Leucobacter sp. | reverse complement strand
ACCTTGATCGCGCTGACCGCGCTCGGCGCCTGTTCGATCGGGCCGGTGAGGGAGACAACCTCGGCGGCGATCCGCTCGGGGTGCGCGAAAACGTCGGCCACCGACCCCTCGGGGGCCGCAGCGATCACGTCGCCCTCGCGGTCATCGGTAACCGTAGTCAGGCCGAGGCGGATCGTCGTCGTGTATGTCTTATCGAGCCCAACCAGGTGCGTCAGCAGTCGCGTTGCCGGGCCGGCGCCGAGCACGAGCAGCCCCGTCGCCATCGGATCGAGCGTGCCAGCGTGGCCCACCTTGCGGGTGCCGAGCGTGCGCCGCGACCGCGCAACAACATCGTGGCTCGTCCAGCCGTCGGCCTTGTCGACGAGCAGGATCGCGCCCTGCGGCATCTCTTGAAACTTCACCACACCAGCCTAACGCCGCCGGCTGCGCCGTGGCCGCCGTGCACTCATAGACTCGTGGGGTGGACACAGACAGGCGAGACCCGAGCAACACTGCGGCGATGAGCGACGCGCTCAACGCGTGGTTTGAACGCACTGCCCGAGACCTCCCCTGGCGTGCGCCAGGCACCACTGCATGGGGCGTGCTCGTCTCAGAGTTCATGTCGCAGCAGACCCAGGTTGAGCGAGTCATCCCGCACTGGCTCGAGTGGATGCAACGCTGGCCGACGCCGTCGGCGCTCGCCGCCGCTGAGCCGGGTGAGGCCGTGCGCGCCTGGAAACGACTCGGCTACCCGCGGCGCGCCCTATGGCTGCACCGGGCTGCCGTTGAGATCGCTGAGCGGCATAACGATGAGGTGCCCGCCGACGTCGACGCGCTCCTTGCGCTCACCGGCATCGGCCCGTATACGGCGCGGGCCGTTGCGGTGTTCGCGTTCGGTGACACGCACCCGGTCGTCGACACGAACACTCGTCGTGTAATAGCGCGCGCAGTGCACGGCCGCGCCGCGGCGGGTATGCCGGCCCCGCGAGACCTCGACGATATGACCGCCCTGCTACCCGACGACCGGGCAGCAGCGGCAGTGTTCAATGCCGCCGCAATGGAACTCGGGGCGGTGATCTGCACGGCCCGAACCCCCAGGTGCGGCGACTGCCCCATCGCGGAGATGTGCGAGTGGCGCGGCGCCGGCTACCCAGACAACGCCCCCGAGAAGCGCCCCAAGCAGGCGAAATTCGAGGGCAGCGATCGGCAGGCGCGCGGCAAGATCATGCATCTCATGCGATCTGCGACCGATGCAGTGGCTGAGGCGGACGCGCTCTCAGCGGCAAGCACGGGCGCGGTGCGGGATGCCGAGCAGCCGCGGCGCGCCCTCGACTCGCTCATTGCAGACGGGCTCGTCGTCGAGTTCGAGGGGCGGCTGCGGCTGCCCTAGCGAACGCGCCTGCTACAGCGCCGGGCCGTAGGTCGCGACCTGACGGTCTTCAAGCAGCGGAATAATCTGCCCGAGCCCGATGTCCTGGAAGTGTGCGGTTTCGCGGTGGGCGGCAAAGTCCTCCGCAGAACGGTACTCTTCGACGATCACGAAGCGCTCAGGCTGTTCGAGGTCGCGGGTGATCGTGTAGGAAATATTGCCGGCTTCGCTCCGGCTGCCCGCCGCAAGCTGGGGCAGCAGTGCTGCGACCTGCTCCGCAGTTTCGGGGGTGGCGTTGTAGCGTGCAATGACAGTAAACATGGTTGTCTCCTGGTGTGAATGGTGTTGCCGCGCTAGCTCGCGCGCTCGTACTCCCACAGCTTGGGGCTGCTGCTCGAAACGCCTACGGCTCCGTGTGACAGCGCGGCCTCGATTTCGGTCGAGTCCGTCACGAAGCCTGAGGCGATGACGGGTCGAATGCGCATGATCTCGTGGTTTGCCACGAACGGGAGCACGGGCGCTGGCATGAGTTGCAGCAGGTCCGGCTTCGATCCCTGCACTGCGGCAACACCGCGTTGAATGTTCGAACGGTCGGTAATGAACAGCTTCTGTACGGTCAGCAGCCCGGCGTCCTGCGCCCGTGGAATCAGCGATCCGCGGGTGGTGAGGAGTCCGTCGGCGCCGAGCCGCGCGAGGTAGTCGACGCCGCCGCGATCCTGCGCCAATCCCACGATCGAGTCGATATTCACGAACACGGCCTTGTTTGGGCGTTCATGTATGCGGGCGATCGCCGCCTCTAGCTCGATCAGGTCTGTTTGGGCGAGGAAACAGAACTGGGCGGACGACTCGATGAACGCCTCAAGGTGCGAGCGATCGAGGACCGAGGCAATCACGGGCCGCGCGTGCAGCCCGACAAGCCTTTTCAGGCGCTGTCTGCGCCCCGGATCCATCGATAGCTCGCGCCTTGAAGCTGACATCGGTGTTAGAGCCCTAGCTTTCCGGGGTTCAGGATCCCCTTGGGGTCAAGGGTAGCCTTGATTGACCGCAGCACGTCGAGCCCACCACCGAGCGATTCGGCCATGTAGGGCGCACGCACGAGGCCGACGCCGTGATGGTGGCTGAGGGTGGTCTGGTGGCGCACGATGACCTCGTTGGCCGCGTCCCATGCAGCGCGGTACCACTCGGCGCGGTTCGCCGGATCCTCGACCTCACCGCGGAACGAGAAGTACACGCACCCGGCGTCGGCGTATGCGTGCGACTGATGTGCCGAGGCGCGCAGGGTTCCAGGCAGCGCCTGGACGGCCTCGACGACCTCGTTGTATACGTCGGACAGCGCGGACCATGCGCCGCTCATCTCGAGGGTGTCGGCGACGAAGCCGGCGCTGCGCTTGAAGCCTTCGGCGCTCTTCCCGGTGAGGTAGCGGGTTTCGTACCAGCGCTCGAGCAGGGCGTCGCCGTCGAACTCGATGCCGTCGTACTGCCTGCACACCTCTTCGGAAATCGCGATGACCGCGTCGACGATCTGTGGGTCGCCCTCGTCGGCGATGAGGATCACGTTCTGCTCAGGCAGGTCGAACTGGAGACCGCTCTCGAGCTCGTCGTAGAGGCGGAGCGCCGCGGGGGTTGCCCCGCGCTGCAGAATCTCGCGGCAGACGTCGAGGCCCACCTTGAAGGAGGGGAATCCGAACGCGATCGCCTTCGTGTAGTCGGGAAGACGGTGGAGCTTGAGCTTCACCGAGGTGATCACGCCGAGCGTCCCTTCCGAGCCGACGAACAGCTGCTGCAGATCGCTACCCACCGCCGAACGCCCGGCGGCTCCCACGGTGATGAGCGAGCCATCGGCGAGAACGATTTCGAGGCCGGCGACCATGTCTTCGATTTTGCCGTAGCGGGTCGAGAGCTGGCCGGCGCCGCGGCAGGCCACCCAGCCGCCAACGGTGCTGATGCCGAACGATGAGGGCCAGTGGCCGCTCGTCATGCCGTACTTCTCTTGTACGAGCTCTTCGAACACGTCGCCGAACATGCCTGCCTCGACGGTGACGATCTGGCTCTCCGCGTCGAAGCCGAGCTCGCGGTTCATGCGGCAGACGTCGAGCACGATGCCGCCGCGCAGCGGCAGGGCCGCGCCGGTGACGTTCGAGCGGCCGGCAGAGACTGTCACGGGGATGCTGTGCTCGTTCGCGAGGCGCATGACCCGCTGGATCTGCTCGACCGAGTCGACCTCAACGAAGACGCCCTCGATGATCGCTGGCTGGCCGCCGGTCTCGGCGATCATGGTGCGCGCCCACCAGTCGCGGGTGCTCGCAACCATATCGGCGGCGTCGCTCGTCACTGAGATGGCAATGTCGCGCAGCTCGGCGATGACGGCGTCAGGCACCTCGACGACGTCGTACTGCAGCGAACCAGTGGTCTCGTCCGTCTCCACCGTCGCCGGCGCCCACCCTGGCGGGGTGTGTGCCCCGACGACGTAGTTTCTCT
>JAGNOB010000279.1 GCA_017990305.1 Leucobacter sp. | reverse complement strand
GCCCTACAGCGTTGGCCCGTCGAGTGCCGTGGCCGATCCCGAAGACTTCGGAATAGCGCTTGCCACCGTCGACGGGCACATCTACGAGGTTGGTACAACGCGGACCGAGTTTTCGCTGCAGTCGATCTCGAAGCCGCTGAGCTACGGGCTCGCGATTTCGGATCTCGGCATGGACGCAGTCGACGCTCACGTTGATGTCGAGCCCTCGGGGGATCCATTCAATGAGCTATCCACGAACCCTGACACCGGGCGCCCCGCCAACGCCATGATCAACGCTGGAGCAATCGCCGTGGCGTCGCTCATCAAGGGGTCGGGTGGGCGCTCTCCGATTCAGCGGATCGAACAGACCTACTCGGAGTTTGCGGCGCGAAAGCTCCGCAGCAACGGACACGAGTACCGGGCCGAGCGGGCTCGCAGTGACCGGAACCACGGGCTCGCCTATCTACTGAGCTCCGCGGGCGTCATCGAGGGTGACCCGACGAAAGCCCTCGAAACGTACCTGCGGCAGTGCGCGGTGCGGGTCGACTGCCGCGACCTGGCGATGATCGCGGCGACCCTCGCTGCGGGCGGCACGAACCCAGTGACCGGCACCGAGGTGCTGCCATACGAGGCCGTGGAGCGGATGCTGTCCGTGATGATGACCTCCGGCATGTACGATGACGCCGGCGACTGGGCGACGAGTGTTGGCATGCCGGCGAAGTCGGGTGTCGGCGGGGGCATCATCGCGGTGCTGCCGGGTCAGGTCGGTCTCGCTGTGTACTCACCACCGCTCGACAAGCACGGCAATAGTGTGCGCGGCGCGGCGGCGTGCAGGCGTATCTCTTCCGATCTCCAAATGCATTTCGTGCGGTCGGCTCGGGTTGGCCGGTCGGCGATACGGTCGAGCCACACAATCGACCAGGAGCCCTCGAACATTCGGCGTTCCGAGGAGGCGGCCAAGGTCCTTGAGGAGCACGGTCAGCGCGCGCTCGTGCTCGAGTTGACCGGCGATCTCTTCTTTGCTGGCACCGAGACCGTCGTGCGTGAGCTCAGCGGCCTCGATACGCAGATCGACTTCTTGGTGCTCGACGTTCGCGACGTCGACGAGGTCGGCGATGCAGGGGTACGCATGCTCAACGCGAGCTTCGAGCGCCTCGTCAGCGCACGTCGCCAGATCTTGCTCGTGGATCCCGACAACGTGCTCTCGCAAGTTGACCCCACCACCTACACCGGGTTTGACTCACACGACCGCGCCATCGGCTACTGCGAGCAGTTGCTCATTGAGCGCTACGGGCGCCCGTCCTCCCTCCCCCGCTCGGTTCCTGTCGCGGATTCTCAGGTGCTGTCTCCGCTCAGCCCCGCAGATGCGCAGCGCCTCGCTGACCGCATGGTTCCGCGGCACTGCTCGGACGGCGAGGTTATTCGGCGGGTCGGTCAACGGTTCGGCGGTGTGTTCTTTATCGTGTCAGGCGCCATCAGCATCATCGCCTCGCACACGGACGGGACGCGCTTTCGGCTTCGCACGCTGGGTGCTGGCATGAGTTTCGGCGAGCTCGCCCTCGGCGCGGACGAGCGACAGGAAACCACAGCGAAGGCTGAGGGGCCCGTCGAGCTCATGGTGCTCGATCCCGAGGGCATCGAGAAGCTCGAACGGGATGATCCGGCGCTCGCGGTGCAGCTGTGGCGAGCGCTCTCGCGCGACGCCTACCTCCGTGTGGATCGCTTGAGCCGCGCGAACGCGGCACGCATTCGCGACTGAAGCTGGACGGGTTGGCATCAAGCATTCCCTATGACGAAACACTCAGAAACCCCGCCTCAATCTGAGGATTAGCGGTGAGGTTTCGGGCAACCTGGCACGCGTGCACCCGGCAGGAGCCGCACCAGGGCCCCGGACGAAGCGCGCCCACACGTTTCTATGAACACCCTGTCTCCTTGACACTCATTTCCCCGCTGTTAGCGTCGGAGATCCACAACGGAGGGAGACAACTGATGTCTGCATCACAGCAACATTCGCCACAGCAGCGGGAGCCGGCCGACAGGATCGGCGATCCGAATAATCACCCAGAGCTCGACGACAACGAGGGCGCAGACGCGTTCGAAACTGAGGAATCCGCACCGGGTGCGCGCCGACCAGGTGCGCCTGAGCGGCAGGACGAAGAGCTCATCTCGCTCGATCCGCCCGACTGACAGACGCGCACGCCCCAACAGCCACGTGCCCGGCAGCCGAAACCCCACCCGAGAACAACCCGAGGAGCACCCATGACTGACCACACGCAGCCGACAACCGGACTTGATGCAGACCAGGCCGAGCAGCTACCGTCGCTCGCCGATCGCACGCTCGAGGAAATCGAGGTGGTCGCTGAGGTACTCGTTGAGGTGCGAAGCGTCTCCTCCCAGCTCGACCCCACAGAGATCCGCGGCGAGCTCAGCGCCCGACTCGACCGAGTCGGCGTGCGTCTTCCCGGGAGTGATCTCGACGAGCTCGTCACCCAGCTCGCCCCGTCTCCCGCCGATGAAGCTGGCTCCGGGCAGTAACCACCCGGTCACTACGCGAGCACGACTCGCCACTTTTCGGCGAGCGTCGCAACAGTCTCGTGTGCGTTGAGCCCGCTGGGCTGGGGGACGACGAACAGCCTCACCTCAGCGGGCCAACCGGGCACAAGCTCAGCTGGCTGCTCACCCAGAACCGCCTTAGGAACGTCAAACGCCTGGCGAAACGCGGTGATACCAGCGATCGCCACACGTTCTGGAGCGAGCGCACGCACACGCTCGACCAGCCGCGCTGCCCCCGCCCGCAACTCCTCACGCGTAAGCTCATCTGCGCGTGCAGTCGCACGCCCGACCAGGTTCGTGATCCCGATGCCGCGGCTCAGAAGGTGCGCTTCATCGTACGCGCTGAGTCCAAGCGACGCATCGACGAGATGCTCCGTGAGGCCTGCCTGGTGCAGCGCAGGCCAAAACCGATTCCCTGGGCGCGCGAACGGCGCGTTCACGGCCGCCGTCCACAGCCCCGGGTTGACGCCAACGATGAGCAGCCGCAGTTGGGCTGCGTCGGAGGCGGGTAGAACGTCGTCGAGCGCGTTCGGATCGGGCGTCGCGAACGCTCCGAGATCTGCCGTCTTGGGTTTGCGACCACCGAGCGGAGAGGGGCGCCGACCAGTCATGCTTCACCCTCATCAGATCCTCGCTCGGGCGCTGCCGCGAAAGCGCCGGAAGCCAAGCGGCTGGCTTCCGCGAGCGTCTCAGGGTCGGCGAGCACCCGGAAGTGCCCGGCCGTCCCGACGCGTACGTTGCGCGCTCCCTCGAGCACGCTGCCCTCGGGGATATGCGGATCGAAAGATGGGAACACCGAGACGATCCGGCCGTTCACGTCGAGCAGCCGGCCGAGCGCGGTGACGGTCTCGTTGCCTGGCGCGAACGAGCGAAGTGTTCGGTTCAACATGAAGCGCGCGTAGCGTGACCCGCCGAACGGCGTGGCCACAGCGAGCATCGAACGCACCCGCGCAGCAGAAGCTCCAGACGCCATAAGTTGCTTGCCGACGAGCCCACCTTTGCTGTGCGCAACGAGAACGACATCGTTCAACGCTGCTTCCTCGAGGTAAGCCGCTACCCTGCGGGCCCCCGCAGGAACGGGCATACGGTTGTGCCCGAGAGCGGGAACGACATGGACAGGGTGGCCCTCCGCATGCAGCTCACGGATGAGGGGCAACATGAATCGCCAGTTTTCGTAGACTCCCGGAAGAATCAGCACGGGCCGCCCTGGTCCCCGCGAGAAAGAACGCGCGTCTTGCCGCGACAGGAACGCACGCGCCTGCCACACGCCGGCGTACAGGTAGTCCGCGATCCACCAC